>JBPYFG010000198.1:0-4063 GCA_051986365.1 Xanthobacteraceae bacterium | reverse complement strand
AATTGCAGCTCACATTGCGCTGCGAGGCCACGACCAGCCCGACGCCGGCTGAAATCGAACAGGCGAGCGTGCCGACTTGCACGCGCCGCGGCTGCGCATCGGCCGGAACAGTTGCAGCCGCCACTGCCGCCGCTCCGACGAGCGCGGCCACCATACCCCTACACGCCATCTCTCTTCTTTGCTCCCTCACACGAACCCGGACGGGCCCTCGCCATTATTCTAGGGGAGAACGCCGCCCGCGTCTCGCCCCGTTTTACGCATGATTAAAACGCGTTCTTAGAAGAATCCCAAGGACTCGCAGCCTTTGCCGGCTGAAAAACTGCTCTTGGCGCGCTTGTTCGGGATATCGATGATGTGCACCGAGCCGTCGCCCTGGCAGGCGACGAACAGTTCGCCGTCGCGAAAGGCCATGTCCATGGGCTGCGACCCGACCTTGATCGCGGTCTGCTGGCGAAATGACGGATCGATCAAACTGACCGTGTCGCTGTTGAGACTGGTCACGGCAACAAGGCTGTTGTCCGGCGCGTAACGCGCGATCTGCGCCGGTTTCGGCACATCCTTGAGCACGACTTCCTCGCGCACACGGCCGGCTTCGGTATCGATCAAAAACAGGGTCGGCTGCGCATCGTCGACCGCGATCACGGTGCGCCCGTCCGGCGCAATCGCGATGCCAGCGAGCGGTCTTGGCGTCTTGATCTTGCCCAGCAATTTGCGCTTGGGCAGATCGATTACCGAGACCGTGCCATCTTCCTCGTTCTCGGTATAGAGACGCTGGCCGTCCGGTGCGATGATCAGCCGATGGCCGTTAGTCGAGCCGGAATCGATGGCGTCGACGACTTTGTTGCGGTTGCGATCGATGATCGCGACCACCGCCGAATTCTCGCAGGTGATGTAGATCAGCCCATCCGGCCCGAGCTTGAGCGTATGCGGCGCGATATAGGGACGCAGATCGATGGTCTCGACATGGGCGCGCTTGTGCAGATCGAACACGCAGAGGTGGTGCTGGGGATTGGGATTGCGGCCGTGAATGCCGTCGCCGAAGATCGGCACATAGGCGCGGCCAGTTTCGGGCACCACCAGCAATTCATGCACTGTGCGCGGGAAGCCGTCGATCACGACTTCCGTCGCATAGGTTTGCGGATTGAGAAACAGGACTTGCGTTCCGATCTTGTCGACCGCGATCATCCCGTGCGAGTTTTGGCCGGCCATCGTTTCTCCCCTGCAATGCAACGAACAGTCTATGCCGTCATGCCCGCGCTTGTCGCGGGCATCTACGTCCTGCGCCAAAAAGTAGACGTTGATGGCCGGGACAAGCCCGGCCATGACGGATACGATAAAGCAGAGAGAGAGAGAGGAAGGTCCCGAAGTGAACGCTGTTGCCAGCCGGAAAATGAAATATGTCGGCTATACCGACCAAGGCGGCCGCGGCGACGGCGTTCAGGTGATGGTCAATCGCGGCTACGCCTATATCGGCCACGGCTTCTCCAACGGCATCACCGTTATCGACGTGCGCGATGCCAAGCATCCCAGACCGGTGAATTTCCTTCCCTGCCCGCCGAACACGCGCGCGCATCATCTACAAACGCACGGGGATCTCTTGCTCGCCGTCAACGGCCCCAGCGTCTGGACCATGCAGGTCAGCCAGGAAGCGTATTTTTCCGGTACCTCGGCGGCGGCGCTGGAAGGGCAGAAATTTACCGGCGGCTTGCGCATATTCGATATTTCGCGCGGGGAAGCGCCGCGCGAAATCGCGTTTCTGCCGCTTGGCGGCTTGGGACCGCACCGCATCTGGTATGTCGGCGGGCGCTACGCTTATGTGTCGGTGCATCTGCCGGAATTTTCCGATCATGTGCTGGTGATCGTCGACATGGCAGAGCCGACCAAGCCGCAAGTGGTGGGCAAATTCTGGCTGCCTGGGATGTGGACGGCCGGCGGCGAAACGCCGACCTGGCCCAAAGGCAAGCGCTACGCACTGCATCACGCTTTGGTCGCTGGCGATCTCGCTTTTGGCGCGTGGCGCGACGGCGGCTTGAGCGTGGTCGACGTCGCCGATCCGCAAAAGCCCAAAATGATCGCGTACCGCAATTGGGATCCGCCGTTCGGCGGCGGCACGCATTCGCCATTGCCGCTGCCGGATCGCAATCTGCTCGTGGTCGCGGATGAGGCCAATTTCGCCGATTGCAAACTCGGTTTGCGCTATATCTGGATCTTCGACATTCGCGAACCATCGAATCCGGTCAGCATTGCCACAATGCCGATTCCCGACGATGCCGATTACTGCAAGAAGGGCGGCAATTTCGGCCCGCACAATTTATGGGAGAACCGGCCCGGCGCGTTCCAGAGTTCACGCATCATTTTCGCCACCCTGCACAATGCCGGCGTGCGCGCTTACGATATCGCCGATCCGTTCGCGCCGCGCGAAATCGGGTTCTTCGTGCCGCCCAACCCTGAGCGCATGTACGATCCGCGGCCCAACCGGCCGAAGGTCATTCAGTCCGCCGACTGTTTCGTTGATGCGCAGGCCCTGATGTATGTGACCGATACGAATGCCGGATTGTACATTTTGCAGTTCGAGGGCGCGTAGTCGGAATTGTGGCGGCGGCTGCACCAACGCGGGTCCGCATTGACAGCGGCGCGTCGGCCTTTCACAGTTGAAACGATAACAGCCGCTTAAGCTGCCAAAACGACTCATGGGGGAGGAATCGATGGCTCAGACAATCGAAGCTTTTGTCGGTACGGCGCTCGATGAAGCGAAGATTTCGCCGCTGCATCGCCGCGTCATCGCGCTGATCGCCGCCGGCTACTTCTTCGACGTCATCGACTTTACCATCCTGGGCTCGATCATCCCGTACATCATCAAGTCTGGATTCATGACCGCCGGCGAAGCCGCGGCAATCGGCAGCGCCACGATCTTCGGTATGTTCATCGGTACCGCCGGACAAGGCGAACTGAGCGACCGCTTTGGCCGTCGCTTTATTTATCAGTTTAATCTTTTGTTGTTCGGCATCTTCACGATCCTCGGCGCGCTTTCCACCAGCGTAACGCTGCTCGTGATCTGCCGCTTTATTGCCGGCCTCGGCCTTGGCGCCGAACAGCCGCTGTGCTTTGCCTATGCCGGCGAATATTCGCCTAAGCGCATCCGCGGCCGTATCCTGGCCATCATCCATTTCATTGGTGGCGCCATGGTGTGGCCGATCGGCACCGCGCTCGCACTCTGGTTCGGCACCATGTTTGACTCCGCCGACCATGTCTGGCGCGGCGTGTGGCTGGTCATCGGCGTCGGCGCGCTGATCGTCTGGGTATTTCGCTTCACACTGCCGGAATCGCCGCGTTATCTCGCGACCCACGGTAGAGGCGAGGAGGCGCTGCAGGTGCTTGGCAGGCTCGGTATTGCTGGTCCGACGCAGCCGCTCGCGACCGGCGCCGCCAGCAATACCACGAGCGATCCGGTTATGGTCGTATTGCGCATGTTTCCGACCCGCGTCATCGCCGGGATGATCTGCTTCACCGCATTCTTCGGCATTGCCGTCGGGCTCGGCGCCTGGCTCCCCAACATCATGAACTCCAAGGGCTTCTCGATCACCAAGTCGCTGCAATACACGCTGGTGATGAATTTCGCGGTGCCGACCGCGAGCATCTTCATGATGTACGCGCTCGATAAATTCGGCCGCAAGATCACCTCGATCTGCGCTTTCATCGGCGCCGGCATAATGGCGATCGTGTTCGGCACTGCCGGCACGCCGGCGCAGTTGATGATTGCCGGCTTCATCATGGTGTTCTTCGTGCAAGTGGCCGGCAACTCGATGCAGATTTTCGCCTCGGAAGTGTTTCCGACCAATGCACGGGCCTCGGGCTTTGGCCTCGCCTCTGGTGTCGGCCGGCTGGCGACGGCTTTCATCCTGCCGACAATCCTGTGGGTGCAGAACGGCTTCGGCCTGACGACCGTGTTCGTCTGTCTGGCGATCCTGCTGTTCATCGCCGCCGTGTCGGTAACGCAGCTTGGTCCCGAGGCGCGGCAGAAGAGCCTTGACGAAATCGCGCCGCCGACGGGGTGATTTCTTCC
>JBPYFG010000197.1:0-5246 GCA_051986365.1 Xanthobacteraceae bacterium | reverse complement strand
CTTCGGGTGAAACCAACTCCCATGGTGTGACGGGCGGTGTGTACAAGGCCTGGGAACGTATTCACCGCGGCGTGCTGATCCGCGATTACTAGCGATTCCGCCTTCATGCTCTCGAGTTGCAGAGAACAATCCGAACTGAGACGGCTTTTTGGGATTTGCTCACTCTCGCGAGTTTGCTGCCCGTTGTCACCGCCATTGTAGCACGTGTGTAGCCCAGCGCGTAAGGGCCATGAGGACTTGACGTCATCCCCACCTTCCTCCGGCTTATCACCGGCAGTTTCTTTAGAGTGCCCAACTAAATGGTAGCAACTAAAGACGAGGGTTGCGCTCGTTGCGGGACTTAACCCAACATCTCACGACACGAGCTGACGACAGCCATGCAGCACCTGTGTCCAGGTCCCGTAAGGGAAGGAATCCATCTCTGGAAACCGTCCTGGCATGTCAAACGCTGGTAAGGTTCTGCGCGTTGCTTCGAATTAAACCACATGCTCCACCGCTTGTGCAGGCCCCCGTCAATTTCTTTGAGTTTTAACCTTGCGGCCGTACTCCCCAGGCGGATGACTTAACGCGTTAGCTGCGCCACCGGAACGCTAAGCGCCCCGACAGCTAGTCATCATCGTTTACGGCGTGGACTACCAGGGTATCTAATCCTGTTTGCTCCCCACGCTTTCGCACCTCAGCGTCAATATGTGTCCAGTAAGTCGCCTTCGCCACTGGTGTTCTTCCGAATATCTACGAATTTCACCTCTACACTCGGAATTCCACTTACCTCTCCACAATTCTAGCGATGCAGTCTTAAAGGCAATTCCGGAGTTGAGCCCCGGGCTTTCACCTCTAACTTACAAAGCCGCCTACGTGCGCTTTACGCCCAGTAATTCCGAACAACGCTAGCCCCCTCCGTATTACCGCGGCTGCTGGCACGGAGTTAGCCGGGGCTTATTCTCCCGGTACTGTCATTATCATCCCGGGTAAAAGAGCTTTACAACCCTAAGGCCTTCATCACTCACGCGGCATTGCTGGATCAGGCTTTCGCCCATTGTCCAATATTCCCCACTGCTGCCTCCCGTAGGAGTCTGGGCCGTGTCTCAGTCCCAGTGTGGCTGATCATCCTCTCAGACCAGCTACGGATCGTCGCCTTGGTAGGCCTTTACCCTACCAACTAGCTAATCCGACGCGGGCTCATCCTCAGGCGATAAATCTTTGGACCGAAGTCATTATACGGTATTAGCTCAAGTTTCCCTGAGTTATTCCGTACCTGAGGGCAGATTCCCACGCGTTACGCACCCGTGCGCCACTGACCCCGAAGGGTCCGTTCGACTTGCATGTGTTAGGCATTCCGCCAGCGTTCGTTCTGAGCCAGAATCAAACTCTCAAGTTGATGTACGATCAAACCCCCGCGGGAATACGCGAGAGCAAGACCGGCATCTCTGGGAGCCGTTCCTGCACAAAATCACAAACTGGTGTGTTTGCGTCTTGGACATATGAGCAATCCACATCGAAGCCGAAGCTTCGAAGATGGACCCATTGGAACGGCATAAGATTTGACCGACCAACCCGAACCCAGAGGTTCCGGGAGACCGGGCCGCCGCCCACATGTCCCTTCATCTAAACCGACAATGTCAAAGAGCCGACGCGTCTTCTCCCCCGGTTCGATTGTTCCGGGCATCGGTTAGCCGACCTAGAGAAGGCACGAAACGAACGCGAAACCTCAGCTGAGGCCGCGTCCGCCGCTGGAGGCGCCATATATGTGTGGGCCCCACATGCGTCAACCGGCTTTTTGCAATATTGTTGCAGTCTGCCGTTTGACGGGCTCGGAGCACCGTGCGCGGCACCCCTTACTAGATACCAAATAGGATTTCCGACGAAGCCTTCAAGGGCCTGTTTCGAAGGCCTTCAGGCGCTCTGGATATAGGCCCGCATTGCCTCTGCTTCGGCCTCGATTCGCTCCATCCGGTATTTCACGAGATCGCCGATCGAAACGAGTCCCCTGAGCTCGCCGGCGTCGACCACAGGCAGGTGACGAATCCGACGCTGGGTCATCAATGCGAGCGCAGCGAGGACGTCCATCGATGATTCGACGGTGATCGCCGGCGAGCTCATCACCCGACTTACAGGCCATTCGAGCGCCTCTGGCCCGTGATCACGCAAGCAATAGATAACGTCGCGTTCCGACATGATTCCGGCGATTCGCCCGCTATCAATCACGGGAAGAGCGCCGATCCGTTTTTCGCCCAGTCGCTTCACCGCATCAAATAGCTGAGCGCCCGCCTCTATCGTCTCGACCGCGCTGCCCTTACCGCGGAGCACTGCTGCGATGGTCATGGGGCATCTCCCTGAGTCGCCGCCTGTCCTTGATAGTCCCACTTCGCGCGGTCAAAGGGAAGCCATGCCCCACCAGGATCCCTTACCGAGCCCGCGCCATTCGACGATGCTGCAATTCTGGCGAATCTTCCGGCTGCTTGCACTGCTTTCGACCATAATAGCGGCGATCGCCGTCTTGTTAGTCGCGCGGGGCGATCCGACGCTCCACATTCACATGCTGATAGCGACGGCTCTCGGAATCGGGATGACCGTCTTGCTCGGCACCGGACTGATGACGCTCGTCTTCCTGAGCGCCGACAGCGGGCATGACGAGCAGGCCGCGAACCCACCTCACCAGGAGAGTATCGACGAATGACCGACCTTGAACGCGTACCCATCCTGCGCGTCATGCCGGGGCCTGGCGACATCAATGCCAATGGCCACATCTTCGGCGGCTGGGTACTGAGCCAGATGGATATCGCGGCAGGCATCGTCGCCTCGCGGAGGGCGCGAGGCCCCGTCGCCACAGTCGCGATCGAGGCGATGAAGTTCATTGCGCCGATCCACCTTCGCGACCTAATCTCGGTCTATGCGGAGGTCGAGCGGGTCGGCCGAACGTCCATGGGCGTCAGGATCGAGGTCGTCGCTCACCGCGACCTCGGACAAACGGAGGTCAAGGTCACCGAAGGCCTGTTCACCTTCGTCGCTCTCGACGCGGACAACCGGCCCAGGCCGATCGATCCGGATTAAGCAGCCGGCGCGATTTCCTCGTCGCCTTCGGCTGGGCGCGGACCGCGTGAGCGGCGGCGCGGGCGGGGTGCGGGCGATTCTTCCGAGGCACTAGCTTCGGTTTCGTCGGCGCCGATCGCAGGCGGAAGTACGTCGAGAGGCAGGCTGTCCTCGCGACCGTTCATCCGCTCACGAGCTTCGTCCCGTCCATCGCCCTCATCGGCGGCCCGCTCTTCACGGTCGAAGCGGCGCTGATCGCGGTCGCGGCGAGGCGGACGGGGCCCACGATCCTGACGCTGATGGCGTTCCTCGCGTTCGTCGCTCGAACCCGCAGCCTCGGCAGCGTCGGCGAACTCCTCCTCGCCTTCGTCCTCGTCGAGCTCATCCTCGCGCTGGCGGCGCTGATCCTCGAACCGCGCGCGGCTCTCGCTCAGGACGCGGAAATAATGGTCCGCGAACTGCAGATAATATTCGGTCTGGACGCGATCGCCGGAAAGCTGCGCATCACGCGCCATGCTCTTGTACTTCTCGAGCAGCTGGGCGGCATTGCCGCGTTGGCGATTGTCTTGCCGGTTTCCCGGCTGTCCACCGGGGTTCTGGCCCCGTTGTCCCCCACGGCCGCGCCGGCGGCCGCCCTGTCGATTGTTGATCAAAATCCTACGTCCTTACGCAGTAGTCGTTTTCCCTTTGGCAATGAGGCAGCAGGGGCGGTGCGCGAAGCACCGGCTCCTGACCCTCTCGTTCCGGTTTCACGCGCTTTGCGCGAATGTATCGGCTCGATTGCGTCGGGGGTGGGCGGGATGCGCTCTACATCTTTCGTGGTGGAGCGGGCCCGGCCCTGACAACGATGTAGTGTGCCCGACACCGTATGCCAAGCGATTTTCTCTCACACCCAGGTTAACAATATCGCACGGTCGCGCCCCGCCAGGTCCTGTGTGACCTCCGTCAGCAGGCCGTTGCGAGACAAAAGAGCGGTGACTGCCGCCGCTTGTTCGAATCCGATTTCGATCGCCGCGAGACCTCCCTTGTTGAGCAGCCGCGGCAGTTGCGGGCCCAGCTCACGATAGGCGTCGAGACCCTCCTCGCCGGCGAATAAAGCTTCGTCAGGCTCGAACTCGCGCACGCCGCTCTCGACCTCCGCACCATCGGCAACGTACGGCGGGTTACAGAGGATCAGATCGAAGGTTTCGCTGATCCCGTCCGCCCAATTGCCGAGCTCGAGTTTCAACCGTGTTTCGAAACCGAGCCGCCTCGCATTCGCCGCGGCGTAGGAGAGCGCTTGGCGCGAAACATCGATCCCCACACCCGTCGCTTCGGGCCAGATGTCGAGCGCCGCGAGCAACAGGGTCCCGGGGCCGGTGCCTAGGTCGAGGATTCGCCTAGGCCCTTCCGTTCCGCTGAAATGTTCGATCGCCGACGCAATCAGCACCTCCGAATCGGGCCGAGGCACGAGCACGCCGGGGCCGACGTGCAGCTCGATGTTCCAGAAGGCGCGGCGGCCGGTGATGTACGCAACCGGCTCTCCCGCCTTTCGGCGATCGACCATCTTCCAGAACCGATCCGGAACCTTCCGGTCGGGCGGCGACAGGATCAATTTGTCGCGGTCGATGTGTAGCGCTTCGGCCATCAGCAGCTCGGAATCGAGCCGCGCCGTGTCGCTAGCCTTCTCTAGTTGACGCGCAGCATCGGCCAGCGCGCGGACGATGTGCTTCACGCCTCCTCCAAACCTGCCAGGCGCTCCGCTTCGTCCTCCGCGACAAGTGCATCAATAAACTCGATTAGCGCAGGGCCCTCCAGCACTTCATCCAGATTGTGACGGGTCAGGTTGATCCTGTGATCGGTGATGCGACCCTGCGGAAAATTGTAGGTTCGAATCCGCTCGGAACGGTCGCCGGAGCCGACCATCGACTTGCGCGCGCCCGCGCGCGCGGTTGCCAGTCGCTCGCGCTCCATCTCGAAGAGCCGGGTGCGCAGCACCTTGAGCGCCTTGGCCTTGTTCTTGTGCTGCGACTTCTCGTCCTGCTGAATGACGACGAGGCCGGTGGGCAAGTGCGTGATTCGAACGGCGCTGTCGGTCGTGTTCACGGATTGTCCGCCGGGACCGGAAGAGCGGTAGACGTCGATCCTCAAGTCCTTGTCGTCGATGTGGACGTCGACGTCCTCGGCTTCAGGAAGGACGGCGACAGTCGCGGCCGACGTGTGGATGCGCCCTCCGC
>JBPYFG010000196.1:0-3670 GCA_051986365.1 Xanthobacteraceae bacterium | reverse complement strand
GTCCGGAACGGCGATCCTGCGCAACCGGGGCAGTCGCGCGGCGGCAGCGGTTCCGGCGTGATCGTGGCACCCGATGGTCTCATACTCACCAATAGTCACGTTGCCGGTGCTGCCTCGCGCATTGAAGTGACCACCGCTGACGGACAGGATTTGCACGCGCGGCTGGTCGGCGACGATCCCGATACGGACCTTGCGCTTATACGCATCGACGAACCGGCCACCCTGCCCTCGGCGCGCTTGGGCGACTCTAAACGCCTCAAACGTGGCCAACTCGTGATTGCGATCGGCAATCCACTGGGCTTCGAATCGACGGTCACGACCGGAGTCGTTTCGGCGCTCGGCCGTTCGCTGCGCTCACGCAATGGCCGGCTGATCGATGACGTCATTCAGACCGACGCCGCGCTCAATCCGGGCAATTCCGGCGGGCCACTGGTGTCCTCCCGCGGCGAGGTGGTTGGCATCAACACCGCCGTCATCATGGGCGCGCAAGGCATCTGTTTCGCGGTCGCCGCCAATACCGCAAGCTTCGTGCTTGGCGAACTGGTGCGGCATGGCCGCGTGCGGCGCGCCTTCATCGGAATTGCCGCGCAACAGACTGCAATCCCGCCGCTGCGCCGTCGCGCGGCCGGATTGGCCCAAGACCGTGCGGTCATGATCGGCACCGTAGAACCGGATTCGGCCGCCGAGCGCGCCGGCTTGCGGCCCGGTGACATTATCGTCGCGCTTGACGGCGTCGCCATTGCCGGCGCGGACGATCTGGTGCGTGCGCTTACCGGGGATAAGATCGGCCGCAGCGTCGCTTTTGATGTGCTGCGTGGAACCGAACGGCTGACGCTTGCCGCGGTGCCGCAGGAGCGGCGAAGAAACTAGAATCTGGCGCGGCGGCTCTGCGGCTCGGCCAAACGCTGTCGTCTCATACCGGCGCTTCGCCCTTGAGCATGAGCCGGTAGAGATAGCGGCGTTCGTTCATGTCGTAGTCGGGATTGGCCTGATGCATGACGCTGCGGTTGTCCCACAGCACCCAATCGCCAGGGCGCCATTTGTGACGGTACTCGTATTTCTTTTGCGTCGCGTGCTGCATCAGAACATTGATTAGGGCCAACGCCGCCTGATCGTCCATCCCGACGATCGATTCCATGCGTACCGGATTGAGGAAGAGCGCTTTGCGCCCATTCTCGGGATGGGTACGCACCAAAGGATGAATTCCCGGTGGCGGCAGCTTCCGGCGGCTTTCCTCGGTCAGATGGCCGAGCGGGCGCGGACTATATTTGCTGAGATAGACATGCGTCGCTTTGAGCCCGTCGATCTTCTGTTTGGTTTCGGCGGGTAGATCGTCATAGGCGCTGTGCATATTCACGTATTGCGTATCGCCGCCGTGGGACGGCAGCGCAACCGCGAACAGCGTGGTCGCTTTCGGCGGCCGCGGATGGTTGGAGTGATCAGTGTGAAATGTCTCGCCGGGGATGACTCGTCGGCCGTTCACGAACTCGTCGTTTGAAACATACGACACGTCAGGGTGGCCAGGGACATGATGCTCCTTCTTGTCGTGCGGCTGGAGCTCGCCGAATACCTGCGCGGCCGATTTGAATTGCTCCGGCGTGAAGCGCTGGTCACGGATGACCAGCACGTGATGGTCGATGAAAGCCCGGTTCAGGGTCTCGAGGTCTCGCGGCTCGATCGGCTTCCTAAAATCGAGGCCGGACACCTCGGCGCCGGTATGATTCGTCAACGGCGTAATGGTGAAAGAGGTCATCGCTTCGCTCACGCAATCTGAAACTACGCTATCGCCTCACCAATGCAGGATCAAGGCGTTATACGCGCTATGACGATTGCCTTGCGTTGGTCTCGGCCTGTCGCAATTCGATAAATTGAGCATCAATCAACAATCAAAAAAGCAGCCAACAACGAGGAATAGTTACGTGCCACTCTCAAAGATTTTCAACTTACAAGCCTTCCGTCAAAGTCTATGGAGGATTTGCACGATTCCGATGATAATTTAAACGACATCGATGACCTTGACGCTGAACCCGGCTGGCCCGCGATCGCTGCTCGGTGGCATTAATACGGCGACTCATATCACGTCAGAACGCCGACGATCTACGCCGGGTCATACGTCATATTAGAGCTGAGCAGCAGCCCTGAACTTAGTGACATGCACACTATACGTGGGCCGGCGCAACTCGATGCACGAGTGCCAATGTTCGTCACGGCGTTTCTTCAGGAACAATCGCGTCAAGGTCGATCTGGCGATTCGAGGTCATTGAGCGCCGTTTGCCAAATTGGGTTCGTTTTGAAGTTTTGATCCCGCCGTACCATTTTTGCTTGGCAATGGATGGCTCTTCAGCCAAAGCGCGCGAGCCGCGGCGGCAGCGTCGATACCGGTCTTGTCCCACCACGCGGCTTCATCACCGCAGCGATGCACCTCGCGATGATTCACGGCAAAGTGGGACCGTGAACTCATCGCTAACCTTTCGCCCCAGAGTCAGGGGCTGTGCAAACCGGAGATGATGCGCATCGGCGGGACGCCGGCCGCAAACCAAGCATGGCTGTTTGGCGACTGATTTCACATGCTCTCGGTCGCGGATCCGCCGGACCACAGGCAACCTCAGGACCGTTTTATTGACACCTGTTGCCCGATCTCGCCCTCTGCGGCCTCTTCTCAGCGCTTTGGGTTGCTCCGCGATTGTCGGCTGGTCTGTCATAAGGGTCGAGAGCTTTAACTGAAAGGCCAGCTCGACTTGTCTCGCGTGGGTAGGGAGAAGACTATTTTTTGAAGCAAGAACCCGATGCGCCCAGTCGGTGGCTGCTTCGGGCGAATTAAGGGCCTTCAGTTGGGCAATCAACTGGTCGCGCAACACCTCCGAAGCTTTGGGCTCAAGCGTTCGCGCGGGATTGACCAGTTTCTGCCGGCCACTACGTGACTGCCCCTGGCTTTGGTAATTCGGGCCGCCGTTCAGGCGGTCTTTCGTTTTTCCGGCCTCGGTTTTCGGCGCAGGCGTCGTTGGCGCGATCAGATCCGGCGCATCGAGATCGTCCTCGCCAGCAATTCCGACCAGCGTGAACAGGGCGTATCGCCGAGCATAGGTCAGCGCCGCGCCCATGCGATGGGGAACGACTGTCTCACTGATAGCGCACACTGGCCAGTCCGACGCAATCCATTCTCCCGAGGCGTGCGCCAGGACCGTGCTGAGCCGAACGATCCCCACGCTCTCATCGATCGAGGTGGTCTGCACAGTGGCGATCTCATGCTGGCTTAGGGTCTTGCGCACGATGTCGAGCCCGCTCGACAAAGGGGCATACCGGAAAGATCGTTCTGATCCGCTCGTTTGGTCCGATCGGATTGTTCCAACCAAAGATTTTTCCGGATTGACCAACTGCGCTTGCGCTTTGGCCAGGGCTGCCGCAATCGTACCGATCGTCTCACTGGACCGCTGCATGGCCGCCCTCCGCATCGAGGAGGTCGAAGCTGATCGCGCCCGATTTTGACCGCTTGGCACGGACCCCATGACCGGTCGCTTCTTTCGCATCCTCCGGCATCAGCGCTTTCAGCTCAGTCTTGGAGCGCTCATGGTCCAAAAAAGCTTGCCGGGTATTGCGGAATAGGACGGCAAATTCCGCCCAGGAATTCGAGGTGGTCATATCGACAATCCGGACCGCCTCGATCCGCGGC
>JBPYFG010000195.1:0-2237 GCA_051986365.1 Xanthobacteraceae bacterium | reverse complement strand
GCGCAGATCGGCGAGCGCTTCGTTGGCGCGTACGAGGGGATATGAAACCGTTTGCGTCGCAATCCGCGCTTTCGGCACGACGTTGAAAAATTCTTCGCCATCTTTGCGGGTAAGATTGGCGACTGATTTAATCTCACGTTCCTGCCAAAGAATGTCGTAGGGAAAACTTGGAATGTCGCTCATGTGAATGCCGGCGCAGACCACGCGGCCGCCTTTGCGAATGGCCCGCAAAGCCGTAGGAACGAGCGCCCCAACCGGAGCATAGATAATGGCGCAATCGAGCGGCTCGGGCGGGGCGTCCTCCGAACTTCCCGCCCAACACGCCCCGAGCTTCTTGGCAAAATCCTGCGCCGCGTCGTCGCCTTGTCGCGTGAAAGCAAACACCTCCCGACCCTGCCAGCGCGCGACCTGTGCGATGATGTGTGCGGCGGCACCAAAGCCATAAAGCCCGAGCTTCACGCCATCGCCCGCGATTTGCAGCGAGCGCCAGCCAATCAACCCCGCGCACAACAGCGGCGCCGTTGCCACATCATCACCGTTCTCGGGCAACGCGAACACGTAGTGCGCATCGGCAACGGCGTGGGTGGCATAACCACCGTCGCGGGTATAACCGGTAAACAACGGGCGATCACAGAGATTTTCCCGGCCATCGCGGCAGTATCGGCACTGCCCACAGGTTCGGCCAAGCCACGGTACGCCGACGCGTTGCCCGACGTTAAGCGCATTGACGCCGTCGCCAACCATGTCGATCCGGCCGACAATTTCGTGACCGGGCACGATCGGAAGTTTGGGATTAGGCAACTCCCCGTCAACGACGTGCAAGTCGGTGCGGCACACCCCGCACGCCGCCACACGAACTCTGATTTCGCCGATTGCCGGCCGCGGATCGGACGCTTCCACAAGCCTGAGCGGCGCACCCGGCCGTTCCAACACCATTGCCTGCATGTGGGCAAATCTATTGCGCCGCTTGCGCGGCGGAAAGCGCGGCACCGCGGGTTTGCGCGGCGGTATCCTATCGCGCGAAAGCGAGCGGACGGGAGTTTGCTACGCGCGGCGCCATGCGCGGTCGCAAGATTCTGGAATGATTTTTCCGCATGAGTGCTATGGCGGAATTGGCGATCGAAGTCGGATTGTCGTCACCGAGCTTCAGGATGGCCATCAAGTAGCGCGCCAATTCCGATTGCCGCTCGCACGCATCCAGCATGCCGAGCGCCGGATCGAATTCGACATAAACCCATGCCTTCGCAAAGGCCGCGCTCAAGATTTCGGTTTCGGAGGAATCGAAAACGCTTCGCTCTAGTTCGAGCGAGCTCACGGCCTCCGCGGCGGCAACGGCCTCGCGACGCACACTGTGACGAGCGATGACGTCTGTAAACGCAGCTTGGGCGGGTATCAAGAGAATCTCTCCTGCTACCCCCGACCCCCCAGCAGCAATCTTTAGATACTATCGCAATAGAAGTTTGTGTCACCTAGGTCACAGTCAATTTTTGTGAATATTCCTTGCCCATGCTGCGGTGCATCTATGCCGATAGCCGTTTGTCCCTCGAAAGACTGGCCGAATGCGCCGCCATCACAATGGCTGAGATGTTGTCATTCAATCGTCGTGCGCTGGCCGCAAATGAAGGTAGCCGGCGCTCCACCAATTCGCTCAGTCGCGTAGTCGCACCGGGACCGAGCATGCGCTCGAGACCGGCGCGGTATTCCGGAATATTGCTCCATTCCGTTACCGTCGCGGCGGTGATCTCAACGTGGTATTGCAGTCCATAGGCATGCGGCCCATAGCGGAAGGCTTGGACCGGGCACCACGAATTCATCGCGAGAACTTCCGCACCGTCCGGAAGTTGTGAGATTTCCGCGCCATGCCATTGAAATGTCTCCACCGATCCCGCGAAGCCTGCAAATAGCGGATCCTGCCGGCCCGCTTCGTTCAAAGTGACCTCGCCAAGACCGATTTCCTGGTGGTCCATCAGTCTGACCTCCCCGCCGAGCGCAACCGCAAGCAATTGGTGCCCAAGGCAAACGCCGAGAAAAGGCCGAGCGAGATCCTTCACCCAATGCCGGATTGCGGCCTTCTCAGGTCCAAGCCAGGGGTAGAGATCGTCCTGCCAGACATCCATTGGCCCGCCCATTGCGACCAACAGATCGAAATCATTCAAGTCTGGAATGGGTTGGCCGGCATCTAATTCGACGGTGCACCATTCGTCACCGTTTTCTCGCCAGAGTTGGCAAAACGCGCC
>JBPYFG010000194.1:0-10291 GCA_051986365.1 Xanthobacteraceae bacterium | reverse complement strand
GAGGGCATGCGCGAGCGCAAATTCGGCCGCATCGTCAATATTTCCTCGATCAACGGGCAAAAGGGGCAATTCGGCCAGACCAATTATTCGGCCGCCAAGGCGGGCGAGATCGGCTTCACCAAAGCCTTGGCCCAGGAGGGCGCGCGCGTCGGCATTACCGTCAACGCCATCTGTCCGGGCTATATCGGGACCGACATGGTCAAGGCGATGCCGCCAGAGGTGCTGCAGAAAAACATCCTGCCGGAGATCCCGATCGGACGCTTGGGCGAGCCGGAAGAAATCGCGCGCTGCGTGGTGTTTCTGGCGTCAGACGAGGCCGGATTATTCACCGGCTCGACGCTATCGGCCAATGGCGGGCAATATTACGCCTGATTTCGCCTTGACCGCCGCGGGCGCGTACGCGGTGCTTTCATTCCGGCGACCATCCCCGCGGCGCTAATTCGTGCTTGGTAAAATCGAACCCCGGCGCCACCGTGCAGCCAACCAGCGTCCAGTCGCCGGTGGTCTGCGCCGCCTGCCAGACGTCGGCCGGCACTACGGCCTGCGGACGCAAACCGGCGGAGATGTCGCCGCCGAGCGTGACCCGCTCGATGCGGCCGGGCGCGGCGGCGATTTCAAGCTGCAGCGGCGCGCCGGCATACCAGTGCCAGATTTCCGCTGCGTCAAGGCGATGCCAATGCGAGCGCTCGCCGCGCGCGAGCAGATAGTAAGCCGCTGTTGAGGCCGCGCGCCCATCCGTGGCTTGCGTTGAATCGCGGAAGGTCTCGCGGAAATGGCCGCCCTCCGGATGTGGCTTTAATCCGAGCATCCTGATGATGTCCTGTGCGTTCAGCGCTGGCATTCGACCTCTTCAAAACCAATCGATCGTCGATCTAACATTCGGCCGCAGCCGTCATCTTCCTTGAAAAACCAATTTGCACGCTGTTCCGAGTCATCTTTAAAAGCGATTCTTCCGCTCACGAATTTCGGCGAAAACTTTCCACGCCGGCGCGCCGCCAAGGCCGAGTGTCTTCGCAAGCTCCGGATTATCGGCGCGCAGAAAAGGATTGGCCGCCTTTTCCTCGCCGATGGTCGCCGGAATCGTGGGCTTGTCATCGGCGCGAAGCTTTGCGACCTCTTGCGCACGCGCCGTGAGCGCTTTGTTGTTCGGCTCGATCGTCTGGGCAAACCGAATATTGGCGGCGGTATATTCGTGCCCGCAATAAAAGCGCGTGTCGTCGGGCAGCGCGCGAAGCTTGAGGAGCGAGGTCCACATCATTTGCGCGTCGCCCTCGATCACGCGACCGCAACCGATCGAAAACAGCGTGTCGCCGACAAACGCCAGCTTGTCGGCCGGGAAAAAATACGAAATGTGACCGGCCGTGTGGCCTGGCGTATCCAACACGCGGCCCTCAAGCGCACCGACTTTCACGGTATCGTTTTCCGCAACCGTCGCATCGACGTGCGCGATGCGTTGCGCCTCACGGCGCGGCGCAATAACGCGGCAGTGGTGATGCGCCTTGAGCTCGCCGATGCCGGCGGTGTGATCGGCGTGATGGTGTGTCACCAGAATATCGGTGAGCCGCCACCCGGTCTTCTTGAGCGCCGCCTCGATGGGCGCGGCCTCCGGGGCGTCAATCGCGGCGGTGGCGCCGCTTTGCGGATCGTGAAGTAGAACGCCGAAATTGTCCTGCAAACAACCGAACAAATAGGTTTGGGCCGGCATGGTTGTCTCGTATTGGCTGATGGGAAAGCGGATAAATCACGATGCAATAAAGTTAAGTATTGGGCGCCGCCAACTGCAAGGGCGGAGGCCGCGCCGACATGCTATTTTGCCGGCATGGACGTCGTCGACCTACGCAATTTCTATGCCCAGCACTTGGGTGTGGTGGCGCGCCGCTTTATCGGCCGCGGTATCCGCGCGCGCTGGAACGATGCGCGCACGCTCCGCGTCCTCGGCATCGGCTATACCACGCCCTATCTCGGGCTGTTCCGCGGCGAAGCCGAACGCTGCCTCGCGCTGATGCCGGCGCCGCAAGGTGTGGTGCGCTGGCCGTCGACGCGTCCGGCGCTGGCGGCGCTGGTCGAAGAGGATGAACTGCCGCTCACCGACTCGGCGGTCGATCGTGTGCTCCTGGTGCATGCGCTGGAAATGTCCCCCGATCCGGTCGAGCTGTTGCGCGAAACCTGGCGGGTGCTGGCTGCCGGCGGACGGCTGTTGGCGGTCGTGCCGAACCGCCGCGGCGTATGGGCCCGCATGGACACGACGCCGTTTGGCCATGGACGGCCGTATTCGCGCACACAGATCATGCATCTATTGCGCGACACCTGGTTCACGCCGACCGCGTGGGGCGAGGCGCTTTATATGCCGCCGATCCCACGGCGCTGGTTTCTGCGCTCTGCCGGCGCCTGGGAGCGCACCGGCGCGACCTTGTCCGCACCGTTTGCGGGGGTCCACATTGTCGAAGCGACCAAACAGGTCTACCGCACCATACCGGCGCGGCGCGAACGGCGGCGGCTCGTTCCGGCGCTTAAACCGGTGCTCATACCCTCCCCCGGCGCGATACGCTGAACCGATCGGGACGGTCGACGGATCACGAATATGGGGGCGTGAATGGGCATGACGATCAATTGCGATATGGGCGAAGGCTTTGGCCTTTATCGGCTCGGCAATGATGCGGCGCTGATGCCGCATATCGACCTCGCCAATGTGGCCTGCGGCTTCCACGCCTCGGACCCTTCGATCATGCATGAGACGGTGCGGCTGGCGAAACAGCACGGGGTCAAAGTCGGGGCGCATCCCTCGCTTCCGGACATGCAAGGCTTCGGCCGCCGCGCGATGGTCATTGCGCCTGACGAGGTGGAAGACCTGGTGCTCTATCAGACCGGCGCGTTGAAAGCCTTTCTCGACACCGAAAGCATGCCGCTCAACCACATCAAACCGCACGGCGCGCTCTACGGCATGGCAGCCCGCGACGAAGCCATTGCCGGCGCCATCGCCAATGCCGCGCGCATATTCAGCGTGCCGGTCCTCGGCATGGCCTTCACCGCGCACGAAAGGGCTTACCGAAAAAACGGAGTCGCGATGATTGCCGAATTTTACGCCGACCTCGCCTATGACGGCGACGGCAACCTCATTCTCAGCCGCGTCCACGACGCCGCCGACCCGGCGCAAGCCGCCGCGCGTGTTCTGCGCGTGATGCGCGAGCATGTCGTCGCCACGACAACCGGCCGCGATATCCCGGTGCGAGCCGAGACGATCTGCGTGCATTACGACACGCCCGCCGCCGTCGCGATCGCCGCGGAATTAGCGAAAACATTGCGGCAACATGCTTTGTGATCAGTCGCGAATGAGACCATCCGGCCATGCTTCGGCGGTAACCGCGGCCGCATCGGCGCCGACATAGTCGGCAAGGTTTTGCGCGCCATCGCGTTCGAGCGCGGCGACGATGGTGCGCTTGATTTCGCCAACGAGGGCAAGACCGCGAAACACCAATCCCGAATAAATTTGAATGAGACTTGCACCGGCGCGGATCTTGCCGAGCGCGCCCGTTCCGGAATCGATGCCGCCGGCGCCGACCAGCGGAAACACGCCCTCGACCCGGACATAAGTCTCGGCCAGCATACGGTCGGCGAGCGGCAACAGCGGCCGCCCGGAGAGGCCGCCCGCTTCTGCCGATTGGGCGTCGCGCAGACCGGCGGGCCGGGTCACGGTGGTATTGCCGACGATCATGCCGTCGACCCGGCGCGCACGCGCGATGCCCACCACGTCGTCGAGATCGGCAAGCGGTAAATCCGGGGCAATCTTCAGTAGAACCGGCGTGGGTCCGGCGTTTTTGGTCACGCGCTCGCGCGCATCGATCACCTGCGCCAATAGATCGTCCAATACGCCTGCTTGCTGCATGTCGCGCAAGCCGGGCGTGTTGGGCGAAGAAATATTGACCGTGACATAGCTCGCCACCGCGGCGAACTTTTCGATCAGCCGCACGTAGTCGTCAACGCGATTTGGCGCGTCTTTGTTGGCGCCGACATTGATGGCGACGATGCCGCCGGCCCTGGCCCGCGCCGCGAGCCGGCGCAGCACGGCGTCGGCGCCTTGCGAATTAAACCCGAGTCGATTGATTACGGCTTGATCGGCGTCGAGCCGAAACAGGCGCGGGCGCGGATTGCCCGCTTGCGGCAGCGGGGTCACAGTGCCGACCTCGACAAAGCCGAAGCCGGCGCGCAACAGCGCATCGGGAATCTCGGCGTGTTTGTCAAATCCAGCGGCGATGCCGACCGGATTTGGAAAATTCAGCCCGAACACGCGGGTCGCCAGCCGCCTGTCGTCTGGGCCTGCCGGCGGCAGCGGCGCGATTTGCAACATCCTGATCGCAAGCCGATGGGCGTCTTCGGGATCCAGCGCATAAAGGAGGGGCCGCGCCAAGTGATCGAGCCATCCGATCATGGCGCGAGCTCCGGCAATACGCGCTGACCGGAGATTTCTTCCGGCACGGGCTTGGTCCAGCAAACCGCACTCAACGGCAGCGCGGCGTAGAGATGCGGAAACAAATCGCCGCCGCGCGACGGCTCCCACTTCAGCGCCGCGCCCAATGCTTCGACGTCAACCGCAACCAGCAATAGTTCACGCTGCCCGCTAAAATGCTTCGCCAGCGTTCCGGCAAGCTGTGCGGCGGTGGAAAAATGAATAAAGCCGTCGCGGGCATCGGCCGCCGAGCCGCGATAGGTTCCAGCTTGCTCGGCGAGCCGCCAGGATGTTTGCTCGCAGATTTTGTAAATCGTCGTCACAGAGAATCACGCCGAACGCGCCAGCGCGCCGTCGATCATGGCGATGGTGTTGGCGACGCCATAGGCGGCGACAAACGAGCCAAACCGCGGCCCTTTTTCCTGCCCGAGCAGCACCTGGTAGAGCATGTTGAACCAGTCGAGCGCCACGCCCGGCTTGCCGTCCTTGGTTTTGATTTTGCCGCTCTTGTCGAGAAACGGCTCGCGGCGGCCGACCTCGTAGACCACCTCTTGAATAGCCTCAGGCGTCGGCTGCGCGGGAAGTTGCGCCAGCGCATCGCGCAAGTCTAAAAGCGCCGCGCGTTCAGCGGCGCTTGGCGCGCGGAACTTTTTCGCCGGCGCCACGAAATCGCGATAATAGTTGATCGCATACTCGACCAGCGCGGCCAGTCGTGGATGCGTGCTCGGCGTCACGCCGGGCCGATAGCGCGTGATAAAGCCCCACAGCGTCTCCGCATTGGCGGCATTGGAGGCGGTGACCAGCGAGAGCAGCATCGCAAACGGCACCGGATTGTCGGCAGCTGGCGGCGCACCGTTGTGAATGTGCCACACCGGATTGCCGAGTTTTTCCTTGAGACCCTGACGCGGATAGGCATCGAGGAATTGCAAATAATCGTCGACGTGCCGCGGGATCACGTCAAAATAAAGCCGCTTGGCGGCTTTCGGCTCGCGATACATAAACAGCGACAAACTCTCGGGGCTGGCATAGCGCAGCCATTCTTCGATGGTCAGGCCGTTGCCTTTCGACTTCGAAATCTTCTGTCCGTTTTCGTCGAGAAACAGCTCGTAATTGAAGCCTTCCGGAGGCGCGCCGCCGAGCGTGCGGCAGATTTCTCCCGAGAGCTTCACCGAATCGATCAGATCCTTGCCGGCCATTTCGTAATCGACGCCGAGCGCCACCCAGCGCATCGCCCAATCCGGCTTCCATTGCAACTTGCAGCGGCCACCGGTGACGCGTGTTGTGACGCGCCCGCCCCGATCGGGATGTTCGTAGGTGATGGTGCCGGCCTTGGCGTCATGCTCGACGACCGGCACCTGGAGCACGATCCCGCTCTGCGGATCGATCGGCAGAAACGGCGAATAGGTCTGCGCTCGCTCCTCGCGCAGCGACGGCAGCATGACCTCCATCACCTGTTCGAAATGGTGCAACACCTTAAGCAATGCATCGTCGAAACGCCCCGACGTGTAGCAGGCGGTCGAGGACATGAATTCGTAATCGAAGCCGAACTGATCGAGGAAAGCGCGCAGACGCGCATTGTTATGCGCGGCAAAGCTGTCGTGGGTGCCGAACGGGTCCGGCACGCGGGTGAGCGGCTTGCCGAGATGCTGCGCGACCAGCTCTTTGTTTGGAATATTGTCAGGAACCTTGCGCAGCCCATCCATGTCGTCGGAAAAGGCGATCAGCCGCGTTTTGATCTTGTCCTCGGTGAGAACGCGAAAGGCATGACGCACCATCGACGTGCGCGCCACTTCCCCGAATGTGCCGATGTGCGGCAGGCCCGAGGGTCCATAGCCGGTTTCGAAAACGACTTCGTCCTTGGGCCGCCGCTTGAGCCGCGCCACAATCTTGCGGGCCTCTTCGAATGGCCAGGCGTGGGAAAGCTCGGCCACTTCGCGAAGCGAGGCAGTGGGGGCGTCAATCGCCGTCATGATGCGCTTTTATTCAAAACGGACTGATCGGAAAATAGCGTAGCCACAGATCCGTGAAGCCGCCCTTCTCCCAGTCGCGAAACAGAGCCCAGTTCAAAGCCTGCCGCAACAGATCATTGCCGCGTTTGACCGCGATGCCCACGCCCTCGCCAAAATAGCGGCTTTCCAGATACGGGCCGCCCCGAAACACGCAGCAGCCGGCGGAATCGGAGCCATTGAGCCAGAACGCCAGGGCGATGCCGTCGCCGAACAACAGGTCGACGTCCTTATTGCGGAGCGCTTCGCGCGCCGCTTCCGGATTGGCGTAGGAGCGCACCTCGGCGGCGGTGAACATCTGCTTGAGGAAAGCTTCATGCGCGGTGCCGGCGACAACGGCAATCTTCTTGCCCTCGACCGTTTCCGGCATCACGTCGCCGATCGGGCTGTCGATCCGAGCGACGAAGCGCGCCGGCGTGCGGTAATAAGGATCGGTAAAATCGGCGCGGCGGCGCGTGGCCGGCGTGATCGCGATCGAAGCGATGATTGCGTCGCCGCGATTATCGTCGAGCGCATCGAGCAACAGTTCAAATCGCCGCGCCTGAATGGTGCAGGCGATCTTGATCTCGTCGCAGAGCTGACGGGCAAGGTCGATGTTGAACCCGACCGGATTGCCATCGGCGCCTGCATAGTTGAACGGCGGATAATCGAGCTCGGTCAGAAAGCGAATCGACTGGAGGCGTGAAAGGTCCGGCCGCTCCGGCCGCCGCCGCGGATCCCAAAAGCCCGGAACGCCTGCTCCCGACGGCAGCGTCACGCCCTCCTGCGCCTGGATCAGCGATGCTGCGCCGATGACAGCTGCAACGGACGCCAGCAAGGCCGCAACAACAGTCGCTCGCAACGCCAAACCCACAGACCATCTCCGTTGGACGACAGCCATCAGAAATAGCGCCGCAGATCGGCTGCTTCCTGCTCCGGAGTCCGGCTGACATTGAACGGCGCAACAAAATGCCCGTCCTTGTCCATGAGGTAGACCACCGCGGTATGATCCATTGTGTAGTCGCCGCCCTCAAGCGGCACCTTCTTGGCATAGACGCGATAGGCCCGCAGCGCTGCATTGATCGAGGCCTGATCGCCGGTCAGGCCATGCAGATGCGGGTCAAAATTCGACAGGTAATCTTTGATCACCGCGGGCGTATCGCGCTCGGGATCGACGGTAATGAACAAAGCTCCGGTGTGATCGGCATCGGGCCCGAGCGTATGCAGCACCTGCGAGATCTCAAACAGAGTGGCCGGGCAAATATCGGGGCAATGGGTAAAGCCGAAGAACACCAGGAAGGGGCGTCCCTTCATATCCTGATCGGTAAACGGCTTTCCATTCTGGTCTTCAAGATGAAACGGGCCGCCAACCGCTGCGATGGCGGGACCGACCGGCGAGAATGCGCGTCCGGTGACGAAGAGGATGACGCCAAAAAACAGAAACAGTCCGCCCAGAAAAGCGGCGATCAGCAGCATGACGCGAGATGTATTCGCCTTCACGAGCGGTTTCCCGTTAGCCAAAGCAGGCCGTAAAGCCCGCGCGGATCGTTTCGAAGAACACTGCGGTGCCGTAATGGGCCCAGAGCAAGCCAGTGCCGATGAGCGCGAGGCCAACCAGCGCGCTGGCTACCAACAAAGACCCAGAAACTCGCGGTCGCGCGATGATTTGCGGCATGATGGACATCCGGCCCGGTTTAGATAGGCCGGAATCGGAGTTCCGACAACGACGAAAAGCACCGCAGCCGCCGCGGTGCCCTGCCGCTCACTTCCCCGAAAATTACCGGCAAATCGGGTAAAGCGTGCTCAATTCGTGGCCGCGCATCACGATCATTTGCGGCCGCAGCCCGCCATGACGGTTGATCCATAAGCGGATTTCCGGCGGATAGAGCCGCATGACCAGCGCACTGCCCTGGCGGGTCGGCACCAGCGAACGTGACGCATCGTTGTAATACGACGCTGCGTGGAAGCCTAAGGCGGCGCGGCGCGTCACGCAGACGTGGTCGCGCGGGACGATGCCGGTGAACAAGGTGCAGGCCGACAGGCATGGCCCGTCAACGACAATCCGTTCGCCGGAAGCGCGGATCTCATTGAATTTCTGAACATAGGAGGAGACCTCCCCTCCCGGATCCCCGACGATTCGCACGTCAGCATATGCCGCGCACGTCACTAGGGCCGACGCCAGCGCGCCGGCCAAGACCGCTTGCCATTTCATGGAGTACCCTCTCCCCACTCAATCCCGCGCAGTATTTAACCGGCATTGTGGCAAGAGTTCGGGGATTCCCGGCCTTTATGCTGAAATGACTGCCTGAACTTACCGCACGATCCACAATAAAGGTGCTATAAGGCACCGGCATTTCAGACCCCCGGGTAAGTTCCCTCCCGCTTAGGCAAAGATTTGGTGAGTGCTCACAATGGACACGTCGGTTGCGCGCAAGACGAACGTTCCCGATTTCGCAGCGGCCTATTACCTGCTCGAAGGTTTAAAGGAGATTGGCGTCGATTACCTGTTCTGTAATTTCGGTACCGATCACGCGCCGATTATCGACGAGATGGCGCATCGCCGCAGGCGCGGTGAGCCAATGCCGACCATCGTGCGCTGCCCACACGAAAATACGGCAGCGCACATGGCGGCGGGTTACGCGCTGGTCACCGGCCGCGGCCAGGGCGTCCTGGTGCATGTCGATGTCGGCACCGCCAATACCGCCAACGGCATGCATAATTTGTTTCGCAGCCGGCTGCCGGTACTGCTGATGGCAGGGAAGGCGCCGTACACGGTCAACGACGAACTGGTCGGTTCGCGCGACACTTATGTGCATTTCGTGCAGGAGCCGTTCGACCAAGCGAGCCTGGTGCGGCCGTATCTGAAATGGGAGTGGACATTGCCCTCGGGCGTGGTCGTCAAGGAGGCGCTCCGCCGCGCGGCCTCGATCATGCAGAGCGAACCTTGCGGCCCGGTCTACCTGATGATGCAGCGGGAGACACTGACACAACACTGGCGGGCCGATGAAATTCGCCGCTATACCGGCGAGCAATTTGCTGCCACGTCGGCCGGCGGCGCCGATCCGGAGCTGGTTGCCGCGCTCGCCGAACGAATTCTCAATGCGGAAAATCCGATTCTCATTACCGGCTATGCGGGGCGGCACGAGCGTGGCTCGCGCGCCATCGAAGCCTTGGCGCAATTTGCCGGGATCGCCGTCTACGAAGCCAATATGACCAACAACATCTCGCACGACAGCGCGTGCTTCGTCGGCTTTACCGCTGACAAGGCGGTGCCCGAAGCGGATGTCGGATTATTGGTCGACGTCGACGTGCCGTGGTTCCCGAGCGACGTGCAACCGAGCGACAAAGCGTTCTGGGCGCACATCGACATCGATACGCTCAAGCCCGGCTCGCCGATGTGGACCTTCCCGGGCAACATGCGCATGCAGGGCGACAGCGGCCGCATTCTCGATCAAGTGCTCGAAGCGCTAAAGGCGAAAGCAACGCCGCGCTTTAAGGAGGCCGTGGCCGTGCGGCTTACGCGCATCAAGGCGGCGCGCGACGAGCGCATCGCGCGTGCGGCGAAACTTGCCGCCGACAAAGGCCGGCCCGGCGCGATCAATCCGCATTACCTGACTGCCGAGCTTGCGAAGCTCCTCGACGATCAGGACATGATCTTCAACGAGGGCGTCACCAATGCGCCCGCGGTGTTGATGCAGATTCCACGGCGCGTCCCCAACACCACCGTTCGCGCCGGCGGCGGCGGGCTGGGATGGTCCGGCGGCACCGCGCTCGGCGCCAAGCTTGCCGATCCCGATCGACTCACCGTCCAGATCTGCGGCGACGGCGGTTTCTATTTCGGCAATCCGAGTTCGGTATTCGC
>JBPYFG010000193.1:0-2254 GCA_051986365.1 Xanthobacteraceae bacterium | reverse complement strand
TCTGGCAAGCCCGATCGACACAAGCACGATTGACGCGAGCCATTGCCGGCTTGTAACCAACCGCAATGTTATCGCGCTTCGAACGATTCTTGACGCCAACGGCGCCGCCGGAGCATCCGGAACCGCCGCCGAGTCTACTCGCCTTTCTGTGGCATTTCGCCCGCCAGGCCAAATGGCTGTTCGTCGCTCTGTTCGTCGTCGAATTGCTGATGGCGCTGGGCGATAGTGCGGTGCCGTGGTTCATCGGCCGCGTCGTCACCATCGTCACCAAGACGCCGTCTGAGCGGCTGGTCGCCGACGGCTGGCCCTGGCTCCTCGGCATGGCGCTCGTCGTGCTCGTCGCCAGGCCAGTCGTGACCTTCACGCGCTATCTGATCACCAACCAGGCGATCGCGGCGCCGTTTACCGGATTGATCCGCTGGCAAGCGCATTGGCACGTGGTGCGGCAGAGCTGGGCGTTCTTCCAGAACGATTTCGCCGGGCGCATTTCCAATCGGGTGATGCAGACCGGGCCATCGGTGCGCTCGACGCTGACCGCGACCATCACCACCGTCTGGTACATTTTGGTCTATGGCGTCTCGGCCATCGCCTTGACCGCAGCCGCCGATCGCTGGCTCGCCGCCCCGATCCTGCTGTGGTTTTTCGCCTATACCGCGCTGCTCGTGCATTTCGTGCCGCGCATGCGCGATCGTTCGAAAAAATCCTCGGAAGCGCGCTCGGCTCTGATGGGCCGGATCGTCGACAGTTACACCAACATTCTCACCGTCAAACTCTTCGCGCGCGCCAGTGACGAGGACCATTACGTGCGCAGGGCGGTCGATCGGCACGTCGATTTGTTTTCGGCCGCACAGCGGCTGCTCACGGCCTTCGGCACCATTCTCGACGTGCTCAACGCGCTCCTGATCGCCGGATCGGGCGCGCTGGCGCTGTTGCTATGGCGCTACGGTGCGGTCGAGGTCGGCGCCATCGCCATGGTGCTGCCGCTGACGCTGCAGCTCACCAATATGTCGCGCCAGATTGCGATGCGGATCACGGAAATTTTCGAAGATGTCGGCGTCGTGCAGGAAGGCATGCTGTCGATCGCGCGGCCGCTGCAACTGCCCGATCCGGCCGGCGCGCGGCCGCTGACGGTGCGTGCCGGATTAATCGAATTCAACGGCGTCAATTTCGGCTATGGCCGCGAAACCGGCCTGCTTCAGGATTTTAATCTCGTCATCCGCCCCGGCGAGAAAATCGGCCTGGTCGGCCGCTCCGGCGCCGGCAAATCCACCGTGGTGAATCTGCTTTTGCGGTTTTTCCAGCTCGAAGGCGGATCGATCCTGATCGATGGGCAGGATGTTTCAGGCCTGACGCAGGAATCCTTGCGCGCGCAAATCTCGGTGGTGACCCAGGACACTTCGCTCCTGCACCGCTCGATCCGCGCCAATATCCGCTACGGCCGGCCGACCGCAAGCGACGAAGAGATCGAACGCGCCGCTCGATTGGCGCACGCGCATGAGTTTATTCTTGAACTCGAGGATTGGCGCGGCCGCCGCGGCTATGACGCTCATGTCGGCGAGCGCGGTGTGAAGCTCTCCGGCGGCCAGCGCCAACGCGTCGCCATCGCCCGCGTCATTCTCAAAGACGCGCCGATCCTGATATTCGACGAAGCGACTTCGGCGCTCGACAGCGAAGTCGAAGCCGCCATTCAATCGAGCCTGGGTACGTTGATGGCCGGCAAGACGGTGATCGCGATCGCGCATCGCTTATCGACCATCGCGCAGATGGATCGCCTCGTCGTGCTCGACCAGGGCCGCATCGTCGAGCAGGGCTCGCATCGCGATCTGCTTGCGCAGAACGGCCACTATGCGGCGCTGTGGCGGCGCCAGGCCGGCGGCTTCATCGACGCGCCGGCGATGCAGGCGGCGGAGTAGAACGCAACCACTCACTCTCACTGGAGCAAAAGCCATCGACTTCGCCCCCACTGAGCTTGCGCAATCGGTGCGCGCCGCAATCGAAAAGATTTGCGCGCGCTTTGGCGACGATTACTGGCTCAAACGCGACAGCGACGGACATTTCCCAGAAGAGTTCTATCGCGCTCTGGCCGACGACGGCTGGCTCGGCGTCTGTATTCCGCAGGCGTATGGTGGCTCCGGCCTCGGCGTGAGCGAAGCGGCGGTGATGATGCAGGCGGTCGCTGCTTCGGGCGCGGGCCTTTCCGGCGCGTCAGCGATTCACATGAACATTTTCGGGCTCAACCCGGTCGTGGTCTATG
>JBPYFG010000192.1:0-11905 GCA_051986365.1 Xanthobacteraceae bacterium | reverse complement strand
GTCGAGCCACCGCGGACGCTTAGGTCTGATACTCGGTCGGCGCGCGCGGCTTTTCCAGCTCGCGATCGTGCAGGACGAGGTGCCAGACTCGCTTTTTGGTGAAATACAGAAGGCCGGTGAACACGACGAGGAAAATCATGACCTGGAAGCCCAGCCGCTTGCGCGCAATCAGCGTCGGCTCGGCCGCCCACATCAGGAACGCCGCGACGTCGCGGCCGTATTGATCGACCGTGGTCGGCGTGCCGTCGGTGTATTCGACCTGTCCGTCGCTCAACGGCTTCGGCATGCCGATGGCGTGACCGGGAAAATATTTGTTGTATTGGCCGCCGGGCGGTAGCGCGAAACCGGGTGGAGCGTCGGTGTAGCCGTTCAAAATGGCGTGGATGTAGTCGGGACCGTCCTCCTGATACATCGTGAACGCGTCAAAGATGAACCACGGAAAGCCGGCTTCGTAACTGCGCGCCTTCGCCAGGGTGGACATGTCCGGCGGCAGCTTGCCGCCGAGCGCAGCGCGGGCAGCCTGTTCGTTGGCGAACGGCGGCGGGAAAAAATCGGAAATTTTTCCCGGCCGCTTGAACATCTTGCCCTGATCGTTGGGGCCGTCTTGCACCTGAAAGGTTGCGGCAATCGACGCCGCTTGCGCTTCGGTGAAGTTGGGTCCGCCCGGATCGGCGAGATTGCGGAACGAAAGCAGCTTTATGCTATGACAGTTCGCACAGACCTCCTGATAGATCTTAAAGCCGCGCTGCAGTTGCGCCTGGTCATAAAGACCAAACGGGCCCGAAAACGACCAGCGCTGACGAGGCGGCGCGTCGGCCTCTTGCGCCACGGCGGCGCCGGCGCCGCAGAGCGCACCCGCGAGCGCCAAAGCAAAAGCTAGCCTGTGATGACGCTTCATGCCAGCGGCTCCTTTACGCGTGCACGCCGGGAGGCGGCGCCGATCCGGCTGGAACGCCGTGCCGCAGCACCGATTCCGAGATCGAGTTCGGCAGCGGTTTGGTTTTTTCAAATAGCCCCAGCAGCGGCAGGATCACGAAAAAGAACGCGAAATAGTACACGGTGAGAATCCGCGCCGCGACCACGTAGCCGCCGGTCGGCTCCTGCGAGCCGAGATAACCAAGGCCGATTACCGCGGCAAAGAAGATGAACAGGAATTGCCGATACAGCGGCCGGTAACTTGCCGAACGCACGCGCGAGGTGTCGAGCCAAGGCATGAAGGCCAGCACGATGATCGAGGCGGCGAGCGCCGTCACACCGAGGAGCTTATTGGGAATGCCGCGCAGGATAGCGTAAAACGGTAAGTAGTACCATTCCGGCACGATATGTGTCGGTGTCTGCTCTGGATTCGCCGGAATGTAATTATCCGAATGGAGAAGATAGTTCGGGATGTAGAAGATGAACCAGGCGAACACGATGCAGAATACGCCGACGAAGAATGCGTCCTTCACCGTTGCATAGGGCGTGAATGCGACGACGTCCTTGTCCGACTTCGGCTCTACTCCGGTCGGATTGTTCTGCCCGACCATGTGCAGCGCCCAGAGGTGCAGCCCGACGACGCCGGCGATGACGAACGGCAACAGGTAATGCAGCGAATAAAAGCGATTGAGCGTCGGATTGCCGACCGCAAACCCGCCCCATAGCCAGGTGACGATCGAACCGCCGACCACTGGTATCGCGGAAAATAGATTGGTGATGACGGTCGCGGCCCAGAAGCTCATCTGCCCCCATGGCAGCACATATCCCACGAATCCGGTGACGATCATTAATAGGAACAGGATCACACCGAGAATCCAGAGCACTTCGCGCGGCTCCTTGTACGAGCCGTAATACATGCCGCGGGCGATATGGATATAGACGGCAACGAAAAAGAATGAGGCGCCGGTGGCATGGATATAGCGCAACAGCCAGCCGTAATTGACGTCGCGCATGATCCCTTCGACGGAATTAAACGCGAAGTCGACATGCGGGGTGTAATGCATCGCCAGCACAATGCCGGTGACGATCTGCACGCCGAGCATGAACGTGAGAATGCCGCCGAAGGTCCACCAGTAATTCAAGTTGCGCGGCGTCGGGTAGACGATGAACGACGAATGGACCAGGCTTGCGATCGGCAGCCGGCGCTCCAGCCATTTCATGAACGCGCTTTGCGGCTGATAAATCGATTCTCCGCTCATGATCGAACCCTGCTTGCCTGATCGAGCACCACGCTAGCGACGCGCCTGCGAATGGGTCAGAAGAACAACGGGCGCTTTGCACAAGAAATCGCCGTGCGTAAGCTCCGCCATTGTATTTGCAGTCACAGGCCTGACCTCATTCGTCTTGCCGATCGCCCTTCCGCGCTGCAGACCGCCCGCCTCAAGCCCCCCTTGCCAGGCTACCTGGAGAGCGGGTTTTTCGGCGGCGGAAGGACCGCTCGCCCCTGGCCTGGGGAAGGCCCGAGACGACGCATTCCGGCGGCGTTCTATTGGCACCCCTGCCGGAACAGCGCAAGGGTGGCTTGGATACGAGGCCCAAACTTATTATCGGCGTGGGATAATGAGATTTGCCTTTCGATGCGCCTTGCCCTTTACCAGCCTGACATTCCCCAGAATACCGGGACGATTTTGCGTCTATGCGGCTGCCTGGGAATTGAGGCGCACATCATCGAGCCGGCGGGCTTTCCGTCCACGGACCGCGCCTTTCGCCGCGCCGGAATGGATTACCTTGAGGCGGTGGCCATCGCCCGCCACGCTTCATGGCAGGATTTCGAGGTTTGGCGGCAGGCGGCGGCTTGCCGCCTTATTCTGTTCACCACCAAAGCCGCCAGATCCTATCTCGACTTCAGCTTTGCGCCGGACGATGTGCTGCTGTTCGGCCGCGAATCGGCCGGCGCACCTGAAGCGGTCCATGCCGCAGCCGATGCCCGGCTGTTAATTCCGATGCGGCCCGGCATGCGTTCGCTCAATGTCGCGATCGCCACCGCGCTCGCCGCCGGCGAAGCGCTCAGGCAAACCGGCGGAATATCCGCACCGAGCGGAAACGCCGCCAGAAGCTAGTGTGTCTACTCAGAAATTCTGTCCACTCAACCCCATAAAGCAGGTATCGGCTGAGCGTATTAGAATGTCCGGTTCGTGCCAAACAGGCCATTGGGCCACAGCTATGCCTGATCGTTTCTCTTTTGTGGACCGAACCGTCAAGTTCGGCGTCGTTGCTGCGTCACTGCTTATTATCGGATTGAGCATTCTCGGTCGCCCCGACTGGAAGCTCCGCGATTTCGATCAGGTCTTCTACGTCACGATCGCTTACGACCTGGACCGTTACGGCACATTCAGTGACGGCATTTTCGATTCCGTCGATAGTTCGGTCCAGCCAGCGCGCCCCGGAATGTTCTTCGGCCCCGTTTTTCCGGCCATGGTGCTCGCAGCAATGAAACTCGATCACCGCTTTGCGGAGGCGGTTCGCTGCAGCGTCGAATCAAACCGTGGCCATCGAGACGAATCAAGCTGTGAAGCCTACGAGGTGCCAATTCGGATTCTAAATTCAGTGCTGCTCGCGATCGGCGCTGCCGCAATCGGTTTGGCGGCCGAGCTGATCTTTCGACGACCACCCTGGACGTTCCTGTTGGCTGTACTCTTTGCCACCGCCGCTCTGGCGAGCGAAGCCCACATTTTCTCGTTCGTCATGACAGAGAGCGCAATCTTCGCGATTTACAGCGTGTTTGCCTGGACGTTTTTGCGCGCCTTGATGCGGCCCGCAATTATTCGCTTCGCTACCGCCGGCGCGATGCTCGGAGTTCTGTCCCTTACCAAACCGTCCTTCGCAATATTATTGCCTGCAGCTTTGGTGATCGCTTTCGCCTTCGGTTATTGGATTACAAAGATTTCCCGAAATCTGATCGGCGTCTATTCCCTGATATTTGCCTTTGCTTTCATGTGCATCGTTGCGCCGTGGATGGTGCGCAACTACGTCTCGCTCGGAAAATTCGGCCTAACCAAGGAATATGCTTCCGCAGTGCTGGTTGAGCGTTTTGCCTATAATGACATGACCGCACAAGAGTTCTTCCTCGCGTTTCCCTATTGCACGCCGGGGATAGGAGATTTGTTGTTTGACAAGGTCGATGGCGCCGATTCAATGCACCGCTTCATGTACCACACGTCAGGAAGCTTCTTTCATATCGGACGGGAGCGCCGTGAGGCCTTGATTGAGCAGAACAGCCAGATCGATCCGTTGATCGGTCAGCTGGTGCGCGACGAAATGGCGAGTAATTGGTGGCGCTATTTGGCCGTCACTATTCCTCTCGCCTGGTGCGGCATGTGGCCTGGCGGAATCGTCACGTTGCTGCTCCTGCCATTGTTCATTGTATCGGTGGTGCAAACGGTGCGCAGGCGCGAGCCCAGCTTGATATTATATGCGGCACCGACGGTACTGATGCTTGCTTTGCACGCCGCAGTCGCCAACCATTACACACGCTACAATCTGATCCTGCTCGGCCCGTATTCGGTCGGTGCCGCGTGGATCATTTGTTCGACTCTGCCGTACGCGCGTTGGCGAGCGCAATCTCTCGCATCAGGATCGTGATCAGCTCCGATTGCGAGCGAAGCTTCAGATGCAGGTTGAGTAACAGGATGAGACTGATCACGAGCCAAACATAAATAATGAGATCGACACCGCGGCCAATGCCAACGAGGGTCGCGAGCCTGGTCGCATGACTTGGCAGCCACACAAAATAAAGTCCTGCAGTCGCTACGAGCATCGACAAGATCGAGATGACGGGAGCTCGCCGATACTCGGTCCAGGCATAGACCAAGACACCCGTAAGCAAGATCGATAAGCCGATTTGAGCGATCATCGGTGCAGCTTTTGTGCTGAGAGGTCGAACAGGATAGTCAAGGAATCGCTGAAGCGTTGTCCTTTCGCCAGCGAATATCGCGTGTAATCGATCGTCACGGGCACCTCGACATGACGCAGTCCGCTTGCTGCGATTTGTTCGAGGAGTTCGCTCGCATGCGCCATCCGATTTTGCCGCAAAGAGATGCGGCTCGCAGCCTCACGGGTCATGGCGCGCAAGCCGTTGTGTGTATCGGTGAGGTGAAGGCCTGTCATAACCCGAGTAAGCCAAACCGCTGCCTGCAGTAGGAACCGACGCCCCAAGGGCATGCCGCGTGAGCTGCCGAGGAATCGGCTGCCGAGCGCGTAGGCAGCGTTGCGGTCGATCAAAGCGTCGATCAGCAGCGCGACATCGGACGAACGGTGTTGTCCGTCGGCATCGAAAGTCACGATGTAATCGGCACCTTGCTGCAGTGCGAATTTGATGCCGGTCTGGAGCGCAGCGCCTTGCCCGAGATTGACCGGGTGCGTAACGACAGTGGCTCCGGCGGCGACCGCGATTTGCCCCGTCGCATCATGGGAGCCGTCATCCACGACGACCACGCGATAGTGTCGCCGCACCAGGTCCGAAACGATGGGGCTAAGCACTGCGGCCTCGTTATAGGCCGCAACGACGATCCAAATCGACCGCGTATCGAGCTTTTTACGATCTTTTAAAGTCACGGCTCGGCCTTACCCAACGATGCACCACGATCCCACGACGAGGCCGATACCGACAACGGCACCGAGCGAAATTGGTTCCAGAACCGATAGCACAGAAGTCCGGCCGTCAGTCCAAAAGCAGTTACCGGAAGAGACGGCCGGGGCGGCATAGTGAAGCGAAATGGTCATGCTCAAAAGCTGCCGAGCCTTGGTCGCTGTCCTGGCCCACCACCGAGAGCTAAGCAGAAGTGAGCATCAGGCGCGCGCAGGTCCCGGCTTGCGGAACACGCATCGCATCGCGTCAAACAGATTGACTGGCAGGCCAATGCGATTTGCCAACATGCTCGACCGGCCGCGCCTTGCTCCGAGCAGACGGCGCATTTGAAACTCGATCAAGGCAAGCGGTACGACTTTCCACGGATGATCGCACGCCTCCAGTTTAAACCCGAGTGAATGCGAGAGCCGCTGGATGCTTTGCGGCGTGAAAAACCACAGATGCTGGGGCGGCGTCATTAGGCGCCAGTTCCGGCCAGCTAGACGAGCATAAAACGAGGCAAAATCCCCGGTAGTAATCACGATCACTCCTCCCGGATTCAAATGCTTCCGGCAAAGGGCTAAGGTGCTTTGCGGGTCGGGAAGATGTTCAACGACGTCCAACAAGACGATGACATCGAGCATGCCGAATCGCGCCAAGACAGACTCGTCAGCAACTCCGTTAGTCACGGAAAGACCGCGGGCTCGGCAAAACGCAACGGCCGCATCCGCGATTTCAATTCCGGCCACGTCATAAAAGTTACGGGCCTCTTCTAGAAAGAAGCCATAAGCGCATCCGATTTCCAAAAGGCGCCCGCTGTTACGAAAACCGCGAATGAATTGCAGCGTGCGTGCAAATTCACGCCTCAAGACCGGCTCGCTGCCGCGATAATCGACGTAACCGTCGGCGCGCGCTCCGGAGAAATAATCTTCAGTATAGTAGCCCTGAACGTCAAAATTGCTGCATTCGGCGCGGCCGAGACCGCATTGGACGCATTGCAGAATGTTACAGGAGTTTTTTGAATATAATTTTCGATGCGCGGTCGTGTCCGCGCAGGCGGGACAAGCGAGCTGCATGCTTAAGCTTGCATCCGTTTCCAGGTCCGACGATCGCCCTGTCGCCACGCCCAGGCGTGTGTCACCTGGCTGATAAGGTCTGCGTATCGCGGTCGCCAGTCAAGCTGACGCCGCGCGCGGGAGGCGTCAGCAACGAGAGCCGGCGGATCGCCAGGCCGGCGCGCACCGACCTGCACAGAAAACTCGCAGCCGGTGACCTTCCGGACGCACGCGACCAGCTCGCGCACCGACCATCCGCGGCCGATGCCGAGGTTAAGTGTCGTGCTTTCTGCGCCAGCAAGCAACGCGCTCAGCGCCTTGACGTGCGCATCCGCGAGATCGGTCACGTGGATGTAATCGCGCACGCCGGTGCCGTCTGTGGTCGGATAATCATCGCCATAAATCGTGAAACCGGGGCTTTGCCCGGCCGCCGCGTCGAGCAGAAGTTGGATCGCATGCGTCGCCGGAATCTGGCATGGACCGATCTCGCCCTCCGGATCCGCGCCGGCGGCATTGAAGTAACGCAGCGCAACGAATGACAACGGAAACGCTAACGCACATTCCGCCAACATCCGCTCACAGATCATCTTGGTGGTGCCGTAGGGATTAATCGGAGCATAAGGCGTGCCTTCCGAGGCAGGAAGGACCGCGGGCACGCCATAGACGGCACAGCTTGAAGAAAATATTATTTTGTCAACGCCACATTCGCGCATCGCTACGAGCAGTGACGCAGTCCCACCAACGTTGTTCTGGTAATACAGCGCAGGATTGCGATTTGATTCGCCGACGTCGGTAAGTGCTGCGAAATGGATAACAGCTGCCGGCCGATAGCGCGCGAGCGTCTCTCGCAGTTTGATCTGGTCGGTGAGCTCGCCGACCTCCAGCGCACCCCATTTGACCGACTCCGGATTTCCACGAATTAAGTTGTCGTAGGTGATCGGATCGAATCCAGCGCGGCGCAAGGCCTTACAGGTATGGCTGCCGATGTAGCCTGCGCCACCAGTGACTAAGATCGAGGTCATCAGATTCTCTTACTTCGCAGGGCGCTGGAACGAGGGCCGTCTACGCTAATCTCGAAATTGGCTGGTTTTTGGAATTTGCGGGTCGAGCAATACCGCGCCAGTCCTTCCTCGCGAGCTCAAACCCTCTTCTGGTGCCGCTTTCGTAACCGCCGCCGGGCCGTCGCCGTTCTCGATGACTAGGCTTGGACCACGCCCGGTCGGCCACCCTCGACCGCGAATGTCTTGAAGGTAGAGATTGCAGCCTTTGGATCATGCGCATCGGAAACTACGCGCATCTGCACCTGCATCGCGTCTGCGGTGAGATTGACGAGCACATAGCCGCGCCGCCGGCTGTCGAAAAAATGCACATGCGGATTGTCCGGCAGCACCTTCGCAATCGGATCGTATGGCGGACCATAAGAGGAGATCGAACTGCCGACAAATTCGGTAGCGACAATGGGCGAAGCCTGATCGTCAAAATCAAGCTTCAAATCGTTGGCGAAGAAGGAGTGAATGTCGCCGGAAATCACGACCGGATTGGAGACCTTGCGATTGTGGATGTGCTGCAGGAGCCGCGTGCGATTGGCGGGGTAACCGTTCCAATCGTCGGTCCAGAACGCGTCGATCCCGTCCTGATTTCGGCGCAGCTGCGCCATCAGCACATCCTGCGCGATCAAATTCCATCGCGCTTTGCTGCGCGCGAGCCCGGTATAAAGCCAAGCCTCCTGGCCAAAGCCGAGCATGGTGCGGCCGGCGTCGAGCCGCTCCGGGCAGCTTGCATTGGTCTCCAAATGTCCGCCACCTTTGCTGGGCGGTGCGTAACAGGCCTGGCGCGAGCGGTATTGCCGGCCATCGATGACGGATATTTCGATGAGATCGCCCAAAGTGAAACGATCATAGACCCGCATCAGCGGGCCGTTGGGCCGCGAGAGGATCGGCCGGACCGGCATATGTTCGTAGAAGGCCTGATAGGCCGCCGCGCGCCGGATCAGGAATTGCGCCGGATCGTCGAACGTCTCCGACCATTTATCGGCGTAATCGTTTTGCACTTCGTGATCGTCCCAGGTGACGATCGCCGGCACCTGCGCATGCAAGTGTTGCAGGTCGGCATCGAGCCGGTATTGGGCATAGCGATTACGATAAGTCGGGAGAGTCGCGGCTTCGATACCATCGCTATGGCGGCGAACGATCGGCCGGTATTGCTCAATAGTCTCGTAAATGTAGTCGCCGAGGAACAGGACGAATTCGGGATTCTCGTCGGTCAGATGGCGATAGGCGGAAAAATATCCGTGCTCATAATTCGAGCAGGAGACAAACCCGAACCGCAGCTTTGCGAGCGCCGATCCGGGCGCCGGAAGCGTCACCGCGCGTCCGGTCGGGCTCACCGCATCGCCGGAGAGAAAGCGGTACCAATAGGACCGCCCAGGTTCGAGCCCGGCGACGTCGAGATGGACCGAATAGGCGAAGGCTTGTTCGGCGGTCGCACCGCCGCGGCGCACGATTTTGGCCATGCCGGGATCTGTCGCGATCTCATAGCGCAGCGTCATATCGGCGCCGCCCATGCCGCCGGGCGTTTCCGGATTGCTCGACAGCGGCTCAGGCGCGAGCCGCGTCCACAACACAAAGCCATCGGGCCGCGGCGCGCCGGACGCAACGCCGAGGCTGAACGGATTGCCGGCCCGCCAGCTTTGCGCGGCGGCAATGCGGATGATGCCCGGCGCCGCAATTGCGCTGAAAGCGGCGCCCGCCGCACCGACAAACCGACGACGGCTAAAAGGCCCACAAGTCTGCATTCTCCCCCTCGCGGCCATTGCGGCTATCCAACATTTTCGCCGGTTTTTATGACATGCTTACGCCAGCACATGAACGGCAATCCAGCCAACAGAACCCATGGATAACGCGAAAACCGATAGCGCCAAAATCGATGCGCGAAAAAAAACCGCGAAAGCCTGGTTCGAAGCTTTGCGCGATCGGCTTTTGACGGCATTAGAAGACGTGGAACGCGCGCTACCCGCGGGCGCGCCATTGAGCGAGCGCGCGGCTGGGCAATTTACGCGCAACCCCTGGCAGCGCACCGACCATAGCGGTGCGCCGGGTGGCGGCGGCGTGATGGCGATGATGAAGGGGCGCGTCTTCGAAAAAGTCGGCGTTCATGTCTCCGCAGTCTTCGGCGAATTCGCCCCGGAATTCCGCAAGGAAATTCCCGGCACCGCCGAGGATCCCCGCTTTTACGCCACCGGCATTTCGCTGATCGCGCATCCGCATAATCCGCATGTGCCGGCAGCGCACATGAACACACGCTATGTGGTCACGACCAAATCCTGGTTTGGCGGCGGCGCCGATCTAACGCCGCTGCTCGAGCGTCGGCGCCGCCAAGACGATCCGGACGCGATTGCCTTTCATGTCGCGATGAAGGCGGCCTGCGACGCGCATGCGCGCGTCGCGCCTTATGACAAATTCAAAAAATGGTGCGACGAATATTTTTATCTCAAGCACCGCGCCGAAATGCGCGGCATCGGCGGCATTTTCTACGATTGGCTGGACAGCGGCGATTTCGATGCGGATTTCGCCTTCACGCAAGCCGTCGGCCAGGCGTTTCTCAATATTTATCCGCAACTGGTGCGTCGCAATTTCGAAAAGCCGTGGAGCGAGGCGGAGCGCGAGGAACAGCTTGTCCGCCGCGGCCGCTATGTCGAATTCAACCTGCTCTATGATCGCGGTACGATCTTTGGATTGCGGACCGGCGGCAACGTCGAGTCAATTCTCTCGTCGATGCCGCCACTGGTGAAATGGCCGTGATCAAGCGGGACGCCTCTTATCGCAGCGCACCGAAAATCATCATGCCGCCGCCGATCACGACCACCGCATCAAGCATCGCGCTATGAATGTGAACGGGCAGGCGCTCAACGATGAGTTTGGCTAAAAACGTGCAAGGAAAAGCAACGAGCCCAATCAGAAGCGCGATCACGATCACAGTCGTCGTCAGCACGCCCGCCGTGCCGAACACGGTGATCTTGATAATCCCCATGCCAAGCGAGACCGCGGCATCGGTCGCGATCACTGCGGCGCCTTCGAGCCCCGTCGCCATCAATAGCGAGAGCATGATCACGCCGGCGCCCGTTGTGCCGCCGACCACGATGCCCCATCCCGCCGCCGCGGCGGCATAGGCCTTCTCGCCGAGCTTGTGGCCGTGGTGCTTCAGAATGCGCCGCAACGGCACCGTCGCGATCAACGTCGAACCGATGACCAAAGCGGCGCCGCGGCCGGTCAGGAGCGTATAGAGCCAGGCGCCGAGTATGCAGGTCGGCAGCGCCGCGATGAGCGCGATGACGGCGCGCCGGCGATCGAGCGAGCGGCGGAATGCCGCGACGCGCGCGGTATTCGTGAACATCGCCGAAATGGCGATGATCGGTACGACCGGGGCGGCGCCGACGAGCGGCACCAGGACCAGCGGCATCAAGGCGCCGGTGCCATAGCCCGCAACCCCGCCGGCAACGGCCGATACCGCCGCCAATGCGATGATGAGCAAAAGCTCCGCAACTGAAACATCCGGAAGAAGCAAGGCGGATTCAGCCGTTGACTAGAGATGTCCCAATCGGGACAACAGGCGCCCGCCAGACGGCGAACACAGGGGAGGTAGGCATGGACCTTGGAATTGCCGGCCGCAAGGCGATCGTTTGCGCTTCGAGCCGCGGCCTCGGCTATGCCTGCGCCAAAGCGCTGGCCCAGGCCGGCTGTGAGGTGGTGATCAACGGCCGCAACGAGGAGAAGCTCGCCGTCGCCAGTGCCGAATTGAAAAAGATCACCGGCGGCAAAGTGATCCCGGTGACCGCCGATGTCGCTTCGGCCGAGGGCCAAAAGGCCCTGTTCGCCGCCTGCCCCGAGCCTGATATCCTGGTCAACAACAACGCCGGCCCGCCATTTCGCGATTTCCGCGAGCTCGACCGGCAAAAGATGCTCGACGGCGTGATTGCCAACATGGTGGTCGCGATCGAGCTGATCCAAAAAGTCATCGATCCGATGATTGCCAGGAAATTCGGCCGCATCGTCAACATCACCTCCGGTTCGGTCAAAATGCCGCTCGTCGGCCTTGATCTGTCGTCTGGCGCGCGCGCCGGACTCACCGCTTTTCTCGCCGGCGTCGCGCGAAGCGTTGCGGCCTCGAACGTCACGATCAATTTCGTTCTACCGGGCACGTTCGAGACCGACCGCTTCCGCTCCAATATCGAAGCGACCGCGAAGAAGAAAAACATCAGCTACGATGCGGCTTTTGCCGAACGAGTCGCCACTGTGCCGGCGAAACGCAT
>JBPYFG010000191.1:0-2337 GCA_051986365.1 Xanthobacteraceae bacterium | reverse complement strand
ACTTCCGGCCGGCTGAATTCCGGCGGTATCTCGGCATTGCTCGACAGCATCTTGCGTTGCTCGGTGCCCGAGATCGCAATGTGGTATTTCGGATCGTGCGGGCAGGTTTTTCCGGTCGCCATGCCATAGCATTTGCGGCAATAAAACGTGACGTCGATCTTCAGCGGCTTGGTGTGAAGCGCGCCCGGCCAGAGCTGGTCGAATATCGCTTGCGAATCGTAGGGACCATAATAATCGCCGACGCCGGCATGATCGCGTCCGACAATGAGATGCGAGCAGCCGAAGTTCTGGCGAATGAGCGCGTGAAGGAGCGCCTCACGCGGACCGGCATAGCGCATTTCGATCGGGTAGCCGGCCACAATGACCGTGCCGGGGCGAAAATAATTATCGATCATCGCCTGGATTGCCCGGGTGCGAACCTCAGCCGGTATGTCGCCGGCCTTCAGTTTTCCGAGCACCTGATGAATGAAAACCCCGTCTGAGACCTCCACCGCGATTTTGACAAGGTGTTCGTGGCTGCGGTGCATGGGATTTCGGGTCTGAAACGCGGCGACAATCGACCAGCCGCGCTCCAGAAACATCGCGCGTGCCTCGGCGGGGCGGATATAGAGTTTCGGATATTTGACGGGATATTCGCCCTCGCTGAAAACGAATACTGGTCCGGCCAAGTTGACGTCGCCTTGCTGGAAGAGTTTCGCGACACCCGGATGTCTCAGATCGGTCGTGCGGTAGATATGCTCGGCCTCGACTTCTTTATCGATCGCATATTTTTCGCGAACCGCCATCACCGCGAGAACATCGCCAGTATCCGCCTCGACAAGTGCGACTTCTTCTTCAGCGCGGATGCTGTCGGCAAGACTGCGATCGACCGCGAGCGTGATCGGGATCGGCCAGAACACGCCATTGGCCAATTTCATGTCGAGACAGCAACCGCGCCAATCGTCGTGGCCCATGAAGCCGTTGAGCGGCGTATAGGCGCCCATCGCCAGCATGAACAGGTCGGAGACCGTGCGCGAATCGAGCGGAATCTTCTTGAGTTTCTCGGCCCGCTTGCGCTCTTCCGGTCGCTGCGTCTGCGGCAGCAGAAGCGGCTTGACCTCTTCCGAATGGTGCGGCGGCACGAGTTTAGCCATGTTCGAATGCCAGAGCGGCCGCGATCAGTCGATGATGTGATAGACCGGCGCTTTTTCCATCGCCCATTTGCCGGAATCGCGGTCGTAGCGCGACAGCGTGAAGCAATGCCAATCCTGATCGTCGAGCTTCGGATGATCCGCGCGATAATAATATCCCGGCCATCGCGTTTCCGTCCGGAACAGCGTGTGCTGGGTGACGCATTCCGAAGCGAGCACCCGGTGATGAAGCTCCCATGCGCGCTGAAGCTGGTGCAGGTCTTCGGCGCCGAGATGAGCGAGATCTTCCTTGAGCATGCCGAGCAATTCGAGCCCGCGGGTGAGCAGCGGCTCGTTGGTGGTGTAATGAGCACTGATCCCGCCGACATATTCGTCCATGATCTTTTCCAGCCGCTGCAGCCCGTGCAAGGGTAGTAGATAGCTCGGCGACACGGTCCCGGCCACGATCTCGTTGCGCCCGATCCGGTAGTTTTCCAGTGGCTTATAGACGGTTTTCTTAAGCTCTTCGTATTCCGCTTCGCTGACCACGGGCCGCTCTCGCCCCATTTCGTTCACGTAGCGGACCGCGGCTTTGCCGGCGATGCGGCCCTCGGTGAACGATCCCGACGAGAATTTGTGCGCAGACCCGCCGATGGCGTCGCCGGCGCCGAACAAGCCTTCCACCGTCATCATGCGGTTATAGCCCCACTGATATTCGGCGGGTGCATAGTCTTCCGGGCCGCTCGCCCAGGCGCCTGAACAGGTCGCGTGCGAGCCCATCACATAAGGCTCCGACGTGGTCAGTTCAGGATTGATCTCCTTGGGATCGATATTTTGCGACGCCCATACCACCGCCTGGCCGATGGTCATGCCGAGGAAGTTCTCCCAGCCGACCGTCTCTTTGTGCGGGTCCTGAAACGCCTCTTTGGTAACCATGCGGATCGGGCCGCGGCCGGCCTTGACCTCTTCGAGCAGCGCGTGATTGCGCAGACAGGTCGGCACCGGATGCCGATCGACGTAATCGCCGACGCGTTCCTTGAGCGCAGCAAACCAGCCCGGCTCGTAATCCTGCCCATAGGCGTTTTGCGTATAGGTCTTTAGGTGCAGGAAATAGGCGCCAACCGGACCATAGCCGTCCTTGAAGCGGGTCAGCACGATCCGGTTTTCCATCTGCGTCATCTTCGCGCCGGCCAGGATCGGCAATGCATAAGCTGAGGCGCTGCTCCAG
>JBPYFG010000190.1:0-12962 GCA_051986365.1 Xanthobacteraceae bacterium | reverse complement strand
TAACGGTGCTGCCTTTCTTGCAGGAGCACGGCGACATTAATTCCCTGGGATTCCGGTTCGCCGGGCTCGCTTATTCGTGCGACCTCAGCGGCATCCCATCGTCGAGCCTCGAGGCGCTAAGCGCACTCGACGTCTGGATCGTCGACGCTCTTCGTTACACCCCGCACCCAAGCCATTTTTCTGTCGATGACGCGCTACGCTGGATCGAGCGCATCAAACCGAAACGTGCAGTTCTGACCAATCTCCACGCCGATCTCGACTACGACGTGCTCCAGGCCAAGTTGCCGGCGCATGTGACGCCTGCTTTCGATGGCATGAGGCTGACTATCGCGCACGCCTCATAAAAATGGGCATTACTGCACATGTTCCATAATATCTCTTATGCGAATAAGATATCCGCGTGAGCGCTTCACAAGATCGTCGAATGCCCCGCTCGCAATCACCAGATCCCAGGAACGAGCCGCCAGCGGACGCGCTGCGCATAATCCGCGTAGCCGGGCAATTGCGCCCGTAGTACCCGGTCCTCGTTGATCACGCGATAAAGAAGGAATGGCACCGTGATGGCGATGAGAAATGCGGCCGCAAGCCACGAGCCAAGCGCCACGCCACTTGCCGCCAAGATCAAAATGCCGGCGCTGTAGCCCGGATGCCGGATGAAAGCGTATGGGCCTCCGGTGACCACGACGTGTCCTCGGTCTGACTGGATCCGTACGACCGAAGAAAAGAAGCGGTTGACCAGCATCGCCCAGAAAACCAACGCATAGCTCGCGACGATGATGAATAGCGCAAGCAGCTGCAGCCACAGCGGCACGCTGTCGCTCCAGTGCAGACGCCCGCGATCAAGCCCGGCGATGATCCAGTGCCCAAGCAGGATAACGTTGAGGACCCGCAGCCCGAGTGGAGTCGGTCTGCCGCCGGGTCGCATGCGTTCCTGGAGAAGCCCGCGATCAAGCAGCGCGAAAGCGGCGACGAAGACTGCGACGAGCATGGCCCAATAGAGCCAAAAGCTCAGTAGGGCGAACGTGCCAGCGGAGACGAATAACGCGGCCGCCGCGGCAATCAGCAGGACGGTGGCGCGAAGATAGGCTGAAATGGGCATGGTGCCGCTCGCGGGGATTTTTCAACTCTGATAGCGTCCGCGCACCTTTCGATCGATAGCGTGATCGCGAGGACTGTATCAGGAATGTAGGCGATGAACCCTTCACGCGACATCGGGCGCCTTCTCGAGATCATGGCGGCGCTACGCACACCAGAAACCGGTTGTCCTTGGGATTTGGCGCAGAATTTTTCGACGATCGCGCCCTACACGCTCGAAGAAGCCTATGAAGTCGCCGATGCGATTGCACGCAACAATCTTACCGATCTCAAGGAAGAGCTCGGCGATCTTTTGCTTCAGGTCGTTTTCCATGCCCGCATGGCGGAAGAACAGGGCGCCTTCGATTTTGGCAACGTGGTGCAGGCGATCACCGAGAAGCTCATCCGTCGACACCCTCACGTTTTTGCCGACGAAAACACCCGGACCGCGCGCGCCGTCGAAGGCTTGTGGGAACACATCAAAGCCGAGGAGAAGGCAGCGAATAAAACCGGCCAGACCGGTGCGCTCGCCGGGATCCCGGTCGCGCTCCCTGCTCTATCCCGCGCCCTCAAACTGCAGGTGAAGGCAAGCAAAGTCGGATTTGATTGGAACGATCCCCGCGCGGTGTTGCGTAAAATTCGTGAGGAAGCCGATGAGATCGAAGCCGAGCTCGATCGCGCCGACCTGAACAACGCCGCGACCGCGGGCGAGGTTGGCGACCTGTTGTTTGCCGTGGTCAACCTCGCGCGTCACCTCGATGCAGACCCGGAAGCGGTATTGCGGCAAACGAATCTAAAATTTGAACGGCGCTTTGCGGCGATAGAACGGGCGCTCGCGGCTCGGGGCAAAGCTCCGCAACAGGTAACCTTGGCCGAGATGGACGCGCTTTGGAATGAAGCGAAGGCCGCCGAATAGGCCGATTAGTGCCCGGGCGTGGCCGGTGATGGGATGGAAAATTTATTCCTGAGCCTTGCCGCCTTGTCGGGATCGGCACGAACCGTCATGGCAATCACGCCATTTTCATCGATCGACTTGTTGAGGACTTCGGTATGGCGGTGAAGCCAACTTATGCCCGCCCCGTCGGTTGGATCAAGACGAAGTTCGATGACCTCGCGGTTGGCGGCAAGCCGCGTCTCAATGCGTTCCGCCAGATTCTCAAGCCCCTCCCCCGTGATTGCCGAAACCAATACCGGCCGGTCGGCGGGCGCACGTCGTTCGGCAATGTTTGTGACACGTTCTCGGGCCGCGGCGTCGAGCCGGTCGATTTTATTCCACACCTCGAGCAGTGAACCCCTCCTATTGGCCTCGACGCCGAGCTCGTGCAAGATTTTCTCGACGTCGCGCAATTGCGCTTCGGCGTCTTCATGAGAGACGTCGCGGACATGCAGAATGACGTCCGCCTCGACGACCTCCTCGAGGGTGGCACGGAATGCGGCAATCAACATAGTCGGCAAATCCGAAATGAAACCGACCGTGTCGGACAAAATGATGTGCGCACCGTGCGGCAGCGCGACTGCGCGCAGCGTTGGGTCGAGTGTTGCAAACAGCATATCCGCCGACAAAACACTTGCCTGCGTCACGCGATTGAACAAGGTCGATTTGCCAGCATTGGTATAGCCGACCAACGCGACAATCGGATAAGGCACGCGCCTTCGACTAACGCGATGCAGCGCGCGGGTGCGCTTCACCGTCGTAAGCTCGCTTTCGATCTTGGCAAGCCGCTCCTCGATCATGCGGCGGTCGGTCTCGAGCTGGGTTTCGCCGGGTCCGCCGAGGAAACCAAAACCGCCGCGCTGGCGCTCGAGATGGGTCCAGGACTGCACCAGCCTACTTTTTTGGTAAGTCAAATGCGCATGCTCGACTTGCAGCGCGCCTTCGCGGGTGCGGGCGCGGCGGCCGAAAATCTCCAGGATTAGGCCGGTACGATCTAGGACTTTCGCATTCCATGCATTTTCCAGATTGCGCTGCTGCACCGGCGACAGTGCGCAATCCATAACCACGATGCCGGCGTCGAAGCTTTTAACGAGACCGGAAATCTCCTCGACCTTGCCCTTGCCGAGATAAGTTGCCGGCCGCAGCGCATTGAGCATGACGATGCCGGATTGTTCGACGTCGAGATCAATGGCGCGGGCAAGGCCGACGGCCTCATCGAGCTTTGCCGCCGGTTCTCGCTCGCCCGCGGTCATCGCGGCGCGGCGCAGGATTGGCTCGATGACCAAGGCCCGGCCGGTGCTTGCACCTTCTCCGTGCCTGTTCCTCGCCTCTCGAGCGGGCTGTTGCGGCGCCAATGGGCGCCTGTCGCGGCGGTGCGGCTCCAATCGAATCTATTCCCCGGGAGGCGCTTCCTCGGCGCCTTCGAACAGCTGGACCGGGTGGCCCGGCATAATCGTTGAGATGGCGTGCTTATAAACAAGCTGCGAATGCCCGTCGCGACGCAACAGCACGCAGAAATTATCGAACCACGTGACGACGCCCTGGAGTTTCACGCCATTCACTAAGAAAATCGTGAGTGGAATTTTGTTTTTGCGAACGTGATTGAGAAAGGTGTCTTGAAGATTTTGTGCGCGGTCGGCTGCCATGGCCGTTGTCCCGTTCTTTTGTGCCGCGAGCCCCTGCCCCACGGTATATTCTTGGCCTTTTATAAGCGTTTTTGTACTTTCGTTCCCGTAGAACCGGCCAAACTGCTGACCGGCACGACTATTAGAAGGCCCGGCGGGCAGCGATGCAAGCCCAAGTTCAAGGCGGCCCCTGGCTTTATCAGGCCTCGGCGTAACGGTGATAGGCGCGCCGAAGCGCGATTGCCACCGGACCGGGCTTGCCGTCCCCTATTGTTCGGCCATTGACTCGCACAACCGGCAGCACAATCTGGCTTGCCGACGTAATAAAAGCCTCGCGCGCTCCGTAGGCTTCATCCAGTGTAAACGCTCGCTCTTCGACGGTCAGGCCCTCCGCCCTTATGGCATCGAATAGAACGGCACGGGTGACGCCTCGTAAAATGGCGTTGTCCGCGTGCCGAGTGATCAATGCTCCGGTTGGGGTTACGATCCAGACATTGGCCGAAGAGGCCTCCATCACTACGCCATGCGCATCGACGAACCAAGCGTCACGCGCGCCTTGCTCCAGCGCCGCTTGTCGCGCCAGCACGTTAGGCAATAGTCCGATCGTCTTGATGTCGACACGGCCCCAGCGATTATCCGGCACCGTCACCACGGCTATTCCCTGTTCAGCGAGAGCCTCGTTGCGAGCTTTGTTGAGCGCGCGTGCCGTGACCACCACGCTCGGCCGCACCTGCCGCGACGGAAAAGCATGATCGCGGCGTGCGACGCCCCGCGTGACCTGCAGATAGACAATTCCGTAGCTGACGCGATTACGAGCGACCACCTCGCGCATGATGACGCCAAGCGCGCGCTCGGACAGCGACATCCGGATCCGCAATTCGCCAAGCGAGCGCTTGAGCCGTTCAAGATGTCGCCGCTCGTCGATCAGGCGGCCACCCCTCACCTCGCATACTTCATAGACGCCATCGCCAAACTGATAGCCGCGATCCTCGACATGCACTTCGGCATTTGGGAACGGCAGATAACGGCCATTGACGTAAGCGATGCGGGACATGGGAGTTCAGATGTCGGATATCGGAAGTCAGAAGTCAAATATTAGAACGGCTATATTCAGACATCTGATCTGTGACCTCCGACATCTGATATCAATCAATCCCGAGCGCTTTCAGCTTGCGGTGCAGCGCAGAGCGTTCCATTCCGACGAATTCGGCGGTGCGTGAAATATTGCCGCCGAAACGGTTGATCTGAGCCAATAGATATTCCCGCTCGAACACTTCCCGCGCCTCGCGCAACGCGAGGCTCATCAGGTGTTCGCCGCCATTGCCGTTTGGCATATTCGGGATCATCGAGCCGACATCCTGCGGCAGCATCGACGCGGTGATCACGGCCTGGGGCTCGCCGCCGGCAAGAATCATCAGCCTTTCGACGTTGTTGCGAAGCTGACGCACATTCCCGGGCCAATCATGCGACTGCAGTACCGCAAGCGCATCGGCTCCGACGGTGCGCTTGGGCAGGCCGGTGGTCTGCGAAATCTGAGTCATAAAAAATTCGACAAGTTCGGGAATATCCTCCCGCCGTTCGGCCAATCCCGGCACGCGAATGGGTACGACCGACAGGCGGTGATAGAGATCTTCGCGGAATTTGCCGACGGCGATGTCCGCCTCGATGTTGCGGCTGGTCGACGACACGATCCGCACGTCTACTGTCACTTTCGTGCTGCCGCCGACCCGCTGGAAAGTTTGATCGACCAAAACGCGCAAAATTTTATTCTGCGTCTCCCGCGGCATGTCGGCAATTTCATCGATGAATAAAGTGCCGCCGTGCGCTTCCTCAAGGGCTCCGACTTTACGGCTCATCGTGCCGTTGCCGCCCTCAATCCCGAACAACTCGGGTTCCATGTGCTCGGGCGTAATTGCGGCGGCGTTGATCACCACGAATGGGGCGTTGGCGCGCGCCGAATGGGCGTGAATGGTTCGCGCCGCAAGCTCTTTGCCGCTGCCGGATGGACCGACAATGAGGACACGGCTGTTCGTCGGCGCCACTTTCTCGATCGTCTGGCGCAATTGATTGACGGCCGGCGAATGTCCAACCAGTGTGGCGGCGAGTGGGGCAAATTGCTTGAGCTGCCGCACCTCGCGCTTGAGCCGCGAATTCTCGAGCGCGCGTTCGGCGACTAGCAACAGGCGATCGGCCTTGAACGGCTTTTCGATGAAATCATAGGCGCCGCGCTTGATCGCGGAGACCGCGGTTTCGATATTGCCGTGGCCCGAAATCATGACGATCGGCAGTTCTGAATGCTGCTGCTTGAGGCTGTCGAGCAGCTGCAAGCCATCAAGCCGGCTGCCTTGGAGCCAAATATCGAGGAAAACGAGATTAGGCCGGCGCGCAACGACTGCGGCAAGCGCCTCCTCACTGTCGCGGGCCGTGCGAGTGCCGTGGCCCTCGTCCTGCAGTATGCCCGCGACCAGCTCGCGGATATCCGCCTCATCGTCAACGATCAGGATATCGGATGCCATGGTGTGACCGCCGTCCTGTTGCTTTGCACTATTCCGCCGCCGCGCGTGCTTCGAGCCGCGGCTGCTCGGTATTTGTTTCGGACACACGTTCGGCGCCGAACCGCAGTTGCATCCAGGCACCGCGGGCGCCCGCGATCTTCTCGGACGCGTCGCGCAGTTCTAGACGTCCGCCATGCTCCTCCAAAATGCGACCAACAATGGCAAGGCCGAGGCCCGTCCCCTTCTCCCGGGTGGTCACATAGGGTTCGAGCAGGCGGGCGCGGTTCTCCTTCGGCAGCCCGATACCGTTGTCGATCACATCAATGACGACGTCTTTACCCTCTTGCTGCGCGCGCACAGCGATCCGGCCGCGCCCGAGCGCGGCCGGCGGGACCGCGCTGATCGCTTCGGTTGCGTTTTTGATGATATTTGTCAGGGCCTGCGAGATCAGCCGCCGATCAAAGCGAGCCGGCATCATTTCCGGCTCGACCTCGACGTCGAAATCGATGTCAGGGTGAGCCACCCGCAGCAAGAACACGACCTGACGCACGGTATCGGCGACGTCCTCGTCGGCGAGCACTGCTTTCGGCATGCGGGCAAAACGGGAGAATTCATCCACCATGCGCTTGATATCGTCGACCTGGCGCACAATCGTTTCGGTGCATTGCTCGAACACCGCTGGGTCGTCGGAGATCGTTTTGCTGTATTTGCGACGTAGCCGTTCGGCCGAAAGCTGAATCGGCGTCAGCGGGTTCTTGATCTCATGTGCGATGCGCCGCGCGATGTCGGCCCATGCCGAGGAACGCTGTGCAGCCACCAATTCGGTGATGTCGTCGATCGTGATCACGTAGCCATGCTCGGCCTCGGTCGCCTGCTCACTGGTGACGCGTACGGAATAGTTTCGCTCCTGTCCGTCACGGGTCACCGCCAACTGTCTTTGAATAAGCCGCTGGTTGCCGGTGCGGGCGGATTCGAAGATTTCTCCAAGTTCAGGCGCGACCTGCGCAAGCGGCAGACCCAAAACTTCGACTTCGGATCGCCCCGTCAGCCGCTCCGCGGAGCGATTGAGTATCGAGATACGTCCGTCGGCATTGACTCCGATCACGCCAGCGCTGGCGCCGGCGAGCACCGCTTCGGTGAAACGACGCCGGCTGTCGATAAGATCGCGCGCCCGCACAATATCTTCGTGCTGGGTGCGCAATTCCTGAGTCATCTTGTTGAAGGTTTCGCCCAACCGGGCGAGATCGCCTTCCGAGCGGCGCACTGGCACTTGGATGTCCAGATTTCCCGTCGACACCACATTTGCGGCACCGATCAAGCGACGAATGGGAGCAACCAGGCGATTGGCAAAATCCAGGCCGATCCACGCCGATGAGAGCAGTACGATCAGCGCGATGATCGCGAACATCAGCCCGAAGGCGATCTGGATGCCGAGGCGGCGAGCTTCGAGATTGGCGAAGTCGCCGACGCTTTCCTGCGTCGCGCGCAACTGCTCCACCACCCGTGGATCGAGCATGCGGGCGCCGTACAAATACATGTCGTCATAGCCCCGCAGCTTGACCACAGCGGCGAGATGATTGTCTTCCGGAATGAGCGCGACCCGAGGCTCGGTTTCATTGACTTCCGCGAGCAGGTCGGGAGTTGGCAGCACGACTTTCTTGTCGATCGTCGCGGCAGCTTTATCAACCGCCGAACCGTCAGGTTTGAGGAGGATCGCCGCGGAGAGACCACGTCCGGCAGCCTGCGCGCTGAGAATTTTTTGGAATTGATCGCGATCGGAGTCGAAAATCGATTTGGCGCGGCCGAGATCGTAGGCCATCGCCAAAAGGTCGCCACGTATCGCCTCGGCGTGCTCGTTCACGTAAGCGTTGGCGACGATCAACGATTGTTCAATCATCGCGCGCGTGCGGGTCGAAAAAAACCGATCGAGTCCGCGGTCGAGCGTGGTGCTGGCGACCACCGAGACCAGCACGGTCGGCACCGCCGCGATCACCGCAAACAAGCCGACGATCTGAACATGGAGCCGTGATCCGGCCCGACCGCGACGGCGGGATTGCACAACTTTCCAGACCTCGCGCCCGATAATGCCGAGCAACAGCAGGCCGGTAACGACGTTACCAAGCAGGAGGTCGACCACAACCTCGTGGACCGGCGCGATGGGGGTTAAGCCGGCAAGCACCAGGAACGTCGCGGTCGCCGACAAGAGCGCCACGCCGACGGCACAAGCGCCAATGAGCCGGGACACGAACGGCACAGGCGTAATGCCTGCCGGGTCCAGCGCGGCTACTTGGTCGACCGTCGCCATTTTCAAAAGATCCGGAGCCTGCCCCTGGGTGGAAAACCGACCGGATGAGCAATGAAATGTCGCCCATCCAACCCCGAAGTGATGCTTTTATACAACAATGTTGCCCGATTGCGACAATAACTGGGCAATCCGCAAACTCGCGCCGCCAAAACTGTGGCTCAGTTTGCAGGCTTTAGCCGTTTCCAGTGCGGTAGATTTGGATGTCCAAATCGCGGATTTTCTTGCGCAAAGTATTGCGATTGACACCAAGAAGGTCAGCCGCGCGGATCTGGTTGCCCCGGGTTGCGGCCAGCGCAGCGGAGATCAGCGGGCCTTCGACCTCGCGCAGAATGCGGTGATATAGGCCAGGCGGAGGTAGGTCGCCGTCAAACCCGGCAAAGTATCTTGCCAGATAACGCTCCACCGCATTCGACAGATTTTCATCGCCGCCGCGGCTTTCTCCCGGCGCCGCCAAAGCTGGCTGCGATAATTCGGCATCGATGACGGCTGCGGTAATCGTCTCCTGCGGGTAAAGCGCCGCCAGCCGGCGCGCTAGGTTTTCCAATTCCCGGACATTGCCCGGCCAGCGATGCCGTTTGAGCCGATCGAGCGCGGCCTGATCGATCTGCTTGGGCGGCAAGCCCTCACGCTCCACCAGCGCGAAGAAATGCCGAATCAGATCGGGGATATCCTCGCTTCGCTCGCGTAACGGCGGCAGGCGCAGTGGCACTACGTTGAGCCGGAAGAACAGATCTTCGCGGAACAGGCCTTGCTGAATGAGCTGCCGCAAATCCTTATTGGTCGCAGCGATGATGCGTACGTCGGCTTTGATCGGCGTGCGGCCGCCGACGGTGGTGTATTCGCCTTGCTGCAAAACACGCAGAAGTCGCGTCTGGGCTTCCATCGGCATGTCGCCGATCTCGTCGAGAAACAGAGTGCCGCCTTCGGCCTGCTCGAAACGCCCTGAACTGCGCGTATTGGCGCCGGTGAAGGCGCCTTTCTCATGCCCGAACAACTCGGATTCGATTAAATCGCGGGGGATCGCGGCCATGTTGATCGCGACGAATGGACCGTTGCGGCGTTTGCCATAGTCATGCAAGGCGCGCGCGACGAGCTCTTTGCCGGTGCCGGATTCTCCTGAAATCATGACCGTCAAATCGGTCTGCATCAGCCGCGCCAATACGCGATAGATTTCCTGCATCGCCGGTGAACGGCCGACCAGCGGGATCGACTCGAAGTCCTCGGATTTCGGCGCAGGCCGCGTTTTTTCCTTCGGCTCTGATAAGGCGCGGCCGACGATCGTTATCAGTTCTTTGAGATCAAACGGCTTGGGCAGATACTCGTAGGCGCCGCGCTCCGATGCGCGAATGGCGGTCATGAAGGTATTTTGGGCGCTCATTACGATGATCGGCAGGTCCGGTCGCGCCTTCTTAATGCGCGGCAACAAATCGAAGGCGCTTTCGTCAGGCAAGAGCACATCGCTGATGATCAGGTCGCCATCGCCTTGGCTGATCCAGCGCCACAGCGTCGCGGCATTGCCTGTCGAGCGCACTTCATAGCCAGCGCGGGACAGCGCCTGGTTAAGGACGGTCCGGATGGCCGCGTCATCGTCCGCGACAAGAATGCTGCCTTCGGGCATCAATGGTTCCCTTGCGCTGGTGCGCGGCCCTCCGGCTGGCCGCTCTCGCCGCTCGAAGTCGCGGCGTATTTCGGCATAAGGATTCGAAACACAGTGCGTCGCGGCTGCGACTCGCATTCGATGATGCCGCCATGATCGCCGACGATTTTCGCCACTAGCGCAAGCCCGAGCCCCGAGCCCGTCGGCTTGGTGGTGACGAAGGGATCGAATAAGTGCGGCATCAATTCATCGGGCACGCCCGGTCCATTATCCCTGACGCAGAATTCGAGCGGCAGGGAAATGCGCGCATTTGTTCCCGGTAGCGACAGCCGAACTCCGGGCCGAAACGCGGTCGATAGCGCGATTTCGCCGGCGCTCGCAGTTTCGCCGATCGCTTCGGCGGCGTTCTTGACCAGGTTTAGGAATATCTGGACGAGATGATCTCGATTGGCGAGAACCGGCGGCAGCGAGGGATCATAATCCTCGATGAATTTGATGTGCCGCGCGAACCCGGATTGCGCCAAGCGCTTCACATGATCGAGCACCACATGGATGTTGATCGGTTCGCGTTCGACCGGTCGCTCATCGCTGAACACTTCCATACGGTCGACAAGCTTGACGATGCGATCGGCCTCTTCGCAGATCAGCCGCGTCAGCGCACGATCGTCGTCGTCCGCCGATTGTTCAAGCAGCTGTGCGGCACCGCGGATGCCGGACAGCGGATTTTTGATTTCATGGGCAAGCATGGCGGCAAGCGCAATTACCGAACGCGCTGCACCACGATGCGTGAGCTGTCGGTCCATTTTGTCGGCGATCGTGCGCTCTTGCAGCATCACGACGACGTAATCCGGCTGTTCCGGCAACGGCGCGACATGCAAATCGACCAGCCGGTCGCCGGGGTTACGCGGCGTGCCGAGGTCGACCTTGTATTCGTTCACGGCCGCGCCGCGCCGGCTCACCTGCTCGACCAGGACCAGCAGCGGACTGCCGAATGGGACCAGTTCGCGCAAGAGGTGACGCCGCAACAGCGGCAGCGAGACTTCGAAGAAGGCTTCTGCCGCAGCGTTGGCGTCGGTCACCTTGCCGTCGGCGGCAACGACGATAACGGGATGCGGCAAAGCGTTGAGGATGGCCTCCGCGGGCGTGCCTGCCAGCAAAGGCTCAACTGCGCTCATCGAGCCGTACCTCCGTCGGGCGCGGGGGAGGCTCGAGTCGTTGTGCTGGAAAAATCCATGCAACCTCAGTAAATTAGAAAGGTCTGCACATAAACCACGCGAAAGGATAATGCTTCTGCACACGAATTAGGCGACGCCAAAGCGTTGCATAGAGTTTAGCCAAAACTGGCCGCCGTGCAAGTATTGCGGTGCAATATTGACGCCTCTGCGCACCGATCCGAATTCCTGCAAGCCGCTTGCAAAGGCATTCGCTGCCCCAAGGACATGCGATAAAGCAAAGGCAAGTCGAAGAAGGCTTCTGATGACCGAGACTGTGGCTGCCGTTGTCGTCGCGGCGGGGCGCGGTGAACGCGCTGGAGCAAGCATTCCCAAGCAATACCGGCCCATCGGTGGCGAGCCGATGATCCGCGCGACGCTGCGCGCCTTTCTGGGACACCCGCGCATCGATTTCGTGCAGCCGGTGATCAATCCGCACGATCGGGATAGCTATCAACACGCGATTTTGGGCCTCAAAGATCTGTTGCCGCCCGTTGCCGGTGGCGCGACGCGACAAGCTTCGGTCCGCGCAGGGCTGGAAGCCCTGGCATCACACAGTCCATGGCTCGTTCTTATCCACGATGCCGCCCGTCCCTTTGTCAGCGCCGAACTGATCGAACGCGCCATCGGTGCCGGTCGCACCAGCGGCGCAGCTGTCCCGGGTCTCGCGCTTGCGGATACCGTGAAAGCCATCGACGACAGCGCAACAGTGATCGAGACTCTCGATCGCAGCCACCTGCGGAGTGTGCAAACGCCGCAGGCATTCAATTTTAATCTGATCCTTGAGGCGCATCGCCGCGCGGCTGCGGCGCGAAACGAAAGCTTCACCGACGACGCGGCGCTAGCCGAATGGGCGGGTCAGTGCGTCAGCGTTTTTGACGGGGAAGCCACCAACTTGAAAGTGACGACCGCAGAAGATTTTGCCCGTGCCGAGATGACGCGGCTCGCAGCACTTTCGGACGTGCGGACCGGCAATGGTTTTGACGTGCATGCATTCGCCGAGGGCGATCATGTGATCCTTGCCGGAATACGGATCCCGCATTCGCACGGCGTGACGGGTCATTCCGACGCTGATGTCGCGCTCCATGCACTGGTCGATGCGATACTTGGTGCTCTCGCCGACGGCGATATTGGAGCGCATTTTCCGCCGAGCGATCCGCAATGGAAGGGCGCCGCCTCGGACCGGTTTCTTGCTTTCGCTTGCGAGCGCGTCCGCAAGCGCGGCGGTGTGATCGCGCATCTGGACGTGACCATCGTTTGCGAAGCGCCGCGGGTTTCGCCGCATCGGGACGCCATGCGGGCGCGCATTGCCGGTATCGCCAATATCGCGATCGACCGCGTGGCCGTTAAAGCCACCACCAGCGAAAAACTCGGCTTTACCGGCCGCGGTGAGGGAATTCTGGCCATGGCGACCGCAACGATCCGGTTGCCCTGGAGCGCCGAATGAGCGGGCGTGTCCTGCGCGAGAGCGCCGAGCACCTGCTCGATCTGTATCGGGCACACGGTATGCGCGTGGCTGCAGCGGAATCCTGCACCGGCGGCCTCGTCGCTGCGGCGCTTACTGCGATTGCCGGATCTTCCGACGTTTTTGAATGCAGTTTCGTCACTTATTCGAATGAGGCGAAACAAGAGCTGCTTGGTGTTCCGGCGGCTACGCTTCGCCGCTACGGCGCGGTAAGCGGCGAGACGGCCACCGCCATGGCTAAAGGCGCACTGAAACG
>JBPYFG010000189.1:0-5129 GCA_051986365.1 Xanthobacteraceae bacterium | reverse complement strand
CTACAAACGCGGCGCCGAGGGATTCGACGACGCCCAGCAGAACACCGGCGACCAGCGCCCCTGGGATCGAGCCGAGTCCCCCAATCACGATGATCTCGAAGCCTTTGACCGTGGTGACGACGCCACTCGTCGGGAACACCATAAATACCGGCGCTAGTATTGCGCCTGCGAGGCCGGCGAGCCCGACCCCGACGCCAAAGGCGATCTGGTCGAGGCGGAACACGTCGACGCCTGCAGTTTGGGCGCCGACGCGGCTCTGTGCCGCCGCGCGCAATGCAAGGCCGAGCCAGGTCTTCTTGAGCAGCAGATAGAACAGCGCGATTGCTGCGAGCGCGCACAGGAAAGCAGCAAGCCGCGCTCCGCTCTCTGGCAGCGGGCCGAGCATGACGTTCGGCAGGTTGGAGCCGGGCGTCCGCTGATAAGGTCCGCCGAGCGCGGCCGCAAGATTGCGTAGCATGAACAGGAGCGCGATCGTGACGACGATGGCGTAATCGTCCTTGCGCTCAATGGCGGTGGTAAACATCGGCTTGATGAGCAGCGGCTCCAGCAGAAAGCCGAGTGCAAATACCCCGAAGGCCGACAGGAGAGCCGCGATCCACCACAGATCGGCGCCGAGCCATTCGACGATGAGTAGGTACTGCAGGTACCCACCAATCATGTAGAACTCGCCCATCGCCCAATTGATCATCTTGACGATGCTGTAGATGAACGTGATCCCAAGCGCCATGAGCGCATAAAGCACGCCGATCACGACGCCCGCGATCAGGGTCTGAACGAACAGTTCGGTGGAGAACATGGCTTCACCTCGCCCGGCTTGCGAGGAGGGGGACTGTCGCGGACTTGGTCCGGCGCCGACGCCAACCCTTTCTCCGCCTGGGAGAGGAACTCCGAAAGGCGCGAAAAGTCACGGCGCGGAGCCAGCATGCTCGACGATAATGCTGGCGTCCTTCCAGTCCTGATTGGCGGCGGTGTATTGCAGGATCAGCACTGGCGGCGACCAGTTGTGGAAGAACACACCTTCGGCATGCGGGAAAGTCACCGGGGCAGCGGTCCAGCTCTTGTATGTGCGGGTCTCGAGCGCTTTGATCAATGTCGCGGGATCGGTGCTCTTCGCCTCCTTTACCGCCTGAGCAATGATGATCACGTCGCCGAAGCCGTTGAGCGAAGAATAGACTGGCGACTCGTTGTACTTCGCTTCATAGGCCTTTGCGAACCACTCGCCGGCGTCGGACAGCTGCTGCTTGGGCGAGTAATAGGCGATGAAATAGAGCCCGCTGCCGGTCTTGGGATGCAATTGCCAGAATTGCGGCCGGATTGGCGCATCGTAGGAGATCAGCATCGGCGTCTGCGACGTGATGCCCAGCGTCGCCGCCTGCTCGATCATCAGGTCCATCGGCTGGCCGACCCCGATGTTGATCACGAGGTCAGGGTTGAACGCTTTGACCTGCAGCAAGATTGGCGTGAGATCGGTCGAGGCATGGTCGAATGTGAGGGTCTGCAGTTGCAGATCGAGCTTCTGCTCCTTGCTTTGCCTCTCGGTTTCCTGCGCAAGACCAATGCCGTAATCCGTAGTTTCCGCCAGCATCGCGACGCGCTTGAAGCCCTTGCGCTTGATGAAATCGAGCCACGCGGACACGCGCAGTGGATCGATGACGTGGGTGCGGAAAGCTATGTCGTAGTGCTTAGCAGTGATGTCGGAGGCCGAGGCCTGGGTAGCGATGGTGGGGACGCCCAATTCCTTAGCGACCTCGTTGACGGCGAGATTGACCGAGCTGTGGAAGAAGCCGGTGACAGCGACCGCGTGATCCTCACTCACTAGCCGGCGATAGGCCGCAACGCCGCTTTCGGTCCGCCCCTGGCTGTCCTGTACGGATAGCTCTGCTTTGCGGTCGCCGAGGACACCGCCCATTGGGCCGTTGATGTAATCGATGGCGAGCTCGCCGCCGCGTCGAATGAGCTGGCCGGCGACTGGATCGCCGGGCGGGGAGAGCGGAATCTCGAGCCCAATCACCACCGGATCAGCGGCACGGGCTGCTGGCGCGGCAACGAGCAGCGCGATCACAGCGCCGGCCAAGCGCAGCATCGATGTCATCACAACGGCATCCCTCATCTGATCCAACACACTGTAGCAGGGCAATGGCGCGATTCCATCGACGCTTGAAGGGCCGCCTTACGCGGCGCTAAACATTGTCTCGGCCCAAATCTAAGCTGCTGATACGGCAGAAGCCTTTCCAGCCGACGCCATGATGCGACTGGGAAATGCACCGCCGATGGTGGAGCGCATGAACGCAGAACCCAATCACGATCGTGTCGCTTACGGCGGCAAAGCGATCTACGGCGCGAGGCTCGGAATCCTCATGCTGGAAGCACGCTTCCCGCGCATTCCAGGCGACATGGGCAATGCTGAGACCTGGCCGTTCCCAGTGCTCTACAAGGTGGTCAAGGGCGCTTCGCCCCAGCGCGTTGTGATGGAGCGGGCGAGTGGCCTGCGCGATGCGTTCCTGGCGGCCGCGCGCGAGCTGGTCGATCTCGGCGCCGATGGCATCACCACCAATTGCGGCTTTCTCTCGCTGTTCCAGGCGGATATCGCGTGCCATGTCGGCGTTCCGGTCGCAACCTCAAGTCTCATGCAAGGGCCGATGATCGAGCGGTTGCTGCCGGTCGGCCGGCGGGTCGGTATCGTCACGGTGAATGCGAAAACGCTTACTCGCGAGCATCTCCTGGCGGCGGGAGTGGCACCCGACACGCCGGTGGCGGGTACAGAAGGTGGGCGCGAGTTCACCCGGGCTATTCTCGGCAACGAGGCGCGCCTCGACGTGGCGGCGGCGGAGCGCGACGTCCTTGACGCTGGAGAGGCGCTCATTGCCCGGCATCGCCACATTGGGGCAGTGCTACTGGAATGCACTAACATGGCGCCTTACGCGCGTGCACTGAGTGAGCATCTGCGGTTGCCGGTCTACGACATGATAAGCTTCGTCGCATGGTTCCACGCTGGTCTGAAGCCACGCGATTTTGGTCACCCAGCGAGTACCCCGCGCCCATGGAGGAAAGCAAAATAAGTAAATCCGAACGACGAGCGGTCGTGTGACCTAACTATCGTTGTGAGATCGGTCGTCACGAGTTATGGATAATTTCCCTGTTCCGAAAATTGCATTCCCTGTTTTCTCTCAAAAAATTCCCTATTCCAGCGAATCTCGCCGCAAGTGCCCGAATTCTCGGCGCATTTCGGCAATATTGGATACTGCAACCGGCCAGTCTTTATACTTCCAGAAAAATGTCCCACCTTTCCGCGTTTTAGCCGAGCGTTAGTCCGTCTCCGCCGGCCAAAAGTCGCGCTCTTCCGACGCCGAACCGCAAATTTGAACGGTTGGTCTCCAGCCGCGAGTTTTCGATATCCAAATTTGTTGGTCGGAGACTTGGTTCACGAGCGTGGAGACCAGACCCGCGCCATACAATTATTTCGTCTTTTTCGCGTGTCGCTGTCGTATCAGCGCCGAAGATCAGGATTGGCCGCATGGGCGAATGGTGGATACGGATTGCTTCACTGAGACCCGCGCGGCGTTTTCGTTTGGCATCGGCGAAGAGGCTTCATGGAACTATGACATCGCGCAAAGAAGCATCCCTGTGTATCAATACGACGCTCAATCGGGTATTTCCGCCGGATTGAGTAATCGCGGCGGTGAGATCGGCTTTGCCGGCGGCCGTGCGGGCGGCGGCTCGACTAAGCTTTTGAATTCGACACTTCTTTCAGGTTGCGCATGCGATGAAGTGCTTTGTTCCGGCACCTGTCCCAGGTCAGGTCTTCGAGCGGGTGCTGCCGTCAGCGGTACTTGTGAGCGTCTCTGCTCTGGCGGACTGGTCGAACCCGGTTTGGTTGAAGCCGCAGCCGGCAAGCGGTGCCCGCCGACGATTGCAAGAACTTCGCTCACGACCCGGGCATGCAGTTCTGGTGACTTATCGATATTAAGATGGCCTATATCGCGATTCGAGCTCAGGTCGACATTGTCGAGCGAGCCGTGGAAGCCCGGTCCTGGTTTCATGTAAGCGTAATCTCGCTGCGTGAAATTGATAACCCGAGCAACATTCGCTGAGACCGGAAACGATTGTGTGCCGTCGACCGGCACCACGAGCGCCACTGGAACGCCCTTGTCGCCGAGATAGTCGGCCATCTCCATGACAGCATCGGCGCCGAGCGAATGACCGATGAGGATAATGGGACCTTCCTTCTTGGTTTTGTAATCGGCTGCGGCTCTGTCGGCGATCGCCTTCCAGTCCGTATGGCTGTGCGACGTCGCATACACGCCGCTTTTCTTGAGCTCCTCGGTCAGAGTGTCCATGCCGGTCGAAAAAATATCTGCTAATCCACGAAAAAGATAAACGTGTGGACGTGGCCCCGCGCTTGCCAATTCGAAGCTGAGGCCAAGCAGGGTCGTGGCTGCCAGCACTGCAATCGCGCCAAAGCGAGACCAATGTTTCATCAGCTTAGGAGCCGAAAAATCAGGTCAGGAAATTCAGGCGGCCCGTCAAATTTTGTCAACAGTGATCACTGGGATGCCGGTCTCGATAACGAAGGACAACTGGCAAATCACTCGATGTTGCCCAGCTTCCAGCTCTTGTTGAACCACGGTTCCAGCGGACCATAGCCTTGGCAGTTCGCCTTTAGACTTTCAGCGTAACTCGTGCGAGAGTCACGACCCCGGCAAAAAGGGGGACACCGTGAACCAGATCCGCTTCATTAATCCACAAGCCTTGGCCAAGCCGCCCGGCTACACCCACGTGGTCGAGGCCACAACTCCCGCCCGCCTCGTCTATATCGCCGGCCAGCTCGGGCTCGACCGCGACGGCAAACTGAGCAGCGACTTTCGCTTGCAGGCGGTGCAAACGTTCGAGAACCTGAAAGCCGCGCTGGCGGCAGTCGGCGGGCAATTTCAGCACGTCGTCAAACTCAACAACTACCTCCTCGACACCAAATATCTGCCAGTCTTCCGCCAGGTGCGCGACAGCTATTTGCAAGACCGCAACCGACCGGCCAGTACGACCATCGCGATTTCGGGGCTGGCGCGGGAGGGGGCGCTCCTTGAGATTGAGGCGGTTGCCGTACTTCCGCCGGCCGCACCAACTGCGGCGAC
>JBPYFG010000188.1:0-2653 GCA_051986365.1 Xanthobacteraceae bacterium | reverse complement strand
CCATATCGACGAGGGCACGGCGGTCGGTGGAACGCTCACCGCAAACCCGGCCGGCGTTGCCGGCGGCGGCCAGATCGGCTGCGATATCCAGTTCGACCAATGGGTGTTTGGCATTCGCGACATGCTCGACGCCACCAATCTGCGCAGCAGCTCGAACTTTGCCACCGGCAGCGCCAATAGCCGCAACAATTGGTTCGACACGCTGACCGCGCGCCAAGGCTTTCTCTTTGGACCGACCGTCCTCATCTATGCGCAGGGCGGCGCCGCCTGGACCAGCACCAGCGTGACTGTTTTCAATCTCGCCGGCACGCAAATCGGCAGTGTTTCGACGAGCAATCAGGGCTGGACGCTCGGCGGCGGCGGTGAATGGATGTTCGCGCCGCACTGGTCGGTGTTCGCCGAATATAATTTCATGGGCTTCGGCAGCAGCAACATTCAAGATCTCACCGCCGGCGTGAACTATAAATTCTAAAAGCCGGCACGGCTGTCGCAACAACGGCGCTAGCTGCGGTCGCGCGGATTAGCGAGCACGACCGAGGTTTCGATCTGCCGCTCCGGAATGGTCCAGTAGGACTTGAGCAGCGCGGTCTTGCGTTGCGGCGAAACGAGCGCAAAGCCGTGGCGCTCATAAAAGCGGATCGCCCAGGTGGCGGCGGCCCAGGTGCCGACCAGCATCGGCTTGGTGCTCATCTGCTGCAGGTGCTCAAGGAGCTTGCCGCCGACGCCGCCGCGTTGCCTTGCCGGAGCGACATAAGCATGGCGGATAAGGGTCACGTCGCGCACGTCTTGCAGTCCCATGATACCGGCGAGGCGGCCGCGATCCTCGTAGCCCCAGAACACGACGCCGGCGGCGCGTTCGCGGTCGAACTCCTCGCCCGGCATGTAAGGCTCGTGCCAGCGGTCGGCCGGGATCACGCCGCGATAGGCCTCGGCGGCGGCATTGATGATGGAAAGAATGCCGTCGCGCTCATCGTCGCGACACCGGCGGATAGTCATCGCGTCACCCAGCAGGCTCGAATTTTTTGTTAGTTGTATTGAAGTAGCGCGTGAGAGGCTAGTACGCTCGTTATTGCGAGCGTACCGAAATGCGTTTCGCCCGATGCGCAGCAGCGCGCAGATCAATCCGAGCACAAATACGCCGGCACCAAACGCCGCCACGTTTTGTGCCGCTGACGGCCTTATGCCGCGTCCCATCCTGGCCTTGATGGTTCCGAGCTCGACCGTCTCGCGCCGCTGGCGCATCTTCTCCGGATGCTCATCAAGCCGGCGTTAGTGTCCGTCATCGGAGGTCCTGCTGCCGCACCGGCCGCGGTGTTGGCGAGGCAGTTCATGACCCACAACGATCTTCTCTCCGGCGTTGGTGACGGGGCGGCACTGGAGGAGGCTCAGCTGCTTATGTATCCTTCCGGCGGTTCACAGGAACGTATTGAACGCGGTTCTCAATCCCCTCGCGCGACGTCTAAATCCGCGGCCAACGGGTTGCCCATGCCATACGCGGCCTACTGCGAATCCGCTCGGTGTGGCCACATATGCTGAAATCGCTCATCGTCGGTATCGTCGATCTCTGCACCCAGCATCCATGGTGGCTGATCGGACCGGCTGCGGTTTTGGCGGCAGGTTCCGGTGTCTACGCCGGAACGCATTTTGCCATCCGAACCGACACCAAAATGCTTATCTCGGCCGATCTGCCCTGGCGCCAGCGGGAGGAGCGATTCCTCGAGTCGTTCCCGCAACGGCAGATCCTCGTAGTAATTGACGCGCCGACGCCCGAACTCGTCGATCAAGCGGCTGCCAAACTGGCCCACGCTCTCGCAACGCGTTCCGAACTCATTCATTCCGTTCGTCAAATCCAAGGTGGCAACTTTTTCGCGCGGAACGGCTTGTTGTACTTGCCGACCGACGAGGTCGCACGGGTGACGAACGGGTTGACGCGAGCAGATGTCCTCCTGAAAACCTTGGCGGCCGATCCGAGCCTGCGGGGAATACTTCACGCGCTGTCGCTTGGGATCACGGGGGTGCAACGCGGTGCGCTGAAGCTCGACGACATGACCAGACCGATGACCATGGCCGCGGCTACAGCGGAAGATGTTGTTGCCGGCCGGCCCGCAAGCTTCTCGTGGCGCGCGCTAGCTGGCAGCAAACCGGCGGAGCCGACGGACCTGCGCCGCTTCATTGAGGTTGAGCCCGTGCTCGACTTCATGGCGCTCGAACCTGGTCGCGCGGCAACTGATGTGATCGCGCAGACCGTTTCGGATCTCAAACTCGGCGCCGATTATCAGGCGCGGGTGCGTCAAACCGGGCGTATCCCGACCGACGACGACGAGTTCAGGACCCTCAAGAAGAACGCAGGCCTCAATGCCGCCGTGTCGCTGCTTGCGGTTCTGATCATTCTATGGCTCGCACTGCGCTCGGCGCGGATTATCTTCGCGGTCGCCGTCAGTCTCCTGGTAGGGCTGGCAATTTCCGCCGCCTGGGGCCTGTTCCTAGTCGGCGCGCTCAACCTAATCTCCATTGCTTTCTTCGTGCTGTTTATCGGGCTAGGCGTCGATTTCGGAATTCAGTTCAGCGTACGGTACCGTGCCGAGCGTCACGATTATCCCGAGCTGCGCACAGCCTTGCACAGCACGGCGGTCAAGGTCGGCGGGCCTTTGGC
>JBPYFG010000187.1:0-9917 GCA_051986365.1 Xanthobacteraceae bacterium | reverse complement strand
TTGCTCAGATGGTCGAGCGAGGCGAAGCGCCGCGCGATGTGATACGGCGCGTCGAAGGTGGTCGAGCCGGTGGCTATGAGACCGATGCGCTCGGTCGCCTGCGACAGTGCCGACAGCAACGTGAACGGCTCGAACGAAGTCGCGGTGTGACTTCTTTTGAGCGCGTCCATCGGCATATTCAGCACCGCCATGTGATCGGCCATGAAAAACGCGTCGAATTTCGCGCGCTCCAGTTTTTGGATCGATTCCTTGATATGCACGAAATTGAAATTCATATCCGGCCACGCCCCGGGATAGCGCCAGGCGCCGGTATGAATGCTGGCCGGCCGCATGAAGGCGCCGAGATGAAGCTTTCGGCGAGAAGACATTAGACTTTTCCTTTCAGAGATCGGCGAGGTCAAGCGAGTGCCCGACGCGGCTTATTGTTTGAGCAAGATCTTTTCCGACCTGCCTTCGCCCGCCGAAGCTCCAACCCGAACGCACAGTCGTTGCCGGGGCTTCGCGCAGGCGGGAAACCGGTATCCACTTTTCGGATCATGCTCTAGAAACACAGATGAGACCAAACTTCACCGCGTTTGGTTTTCAGAACGAGCGGGCATTTCAAGCGTTCAAGAGCGGCCTTCGCGTCGTCATTGCCGAGCGCGGCGGCTTTTTCGTAATAATTTTTGGCGGCGTTTTTGTCCTCCGGTCCGCCACGTCCGCTTTCGGCGAAATTGCCCATCCAGTCCAGCGCGCCGGCATGGCCCTGGGCTGCCGCCTTTTCAAATAGACCACGCGCGGCGAGATCGTCTTTCGGGCCGCCCACGCCGTTCGCCATCATCAGGCCAAGCTGGAATTGCGCCTCAGCCGAGTTGGTCTCCGCCGCCTTTGTCAGCATCGCTCTTGCCTCGGCAGGATCGGACGCACCACCGCCGTCCGCCGAAAGTGCCGCGAGGTTGGCCGCACCGCGCGCATTTCCTGCCTGCGCGGCGCGCGCAAACCAGGTCCGCGCCTCGGTTTCATCCTTCGAACCGGCTGAGCTGCTCGCCAGTAGCGAGCCGAGTTCAACCATAGCGGCGCTATTGCCTTTGTCGGCCGCTTTGCGGTAGGCGCTGACCGCGTCCGTCATTTGCCGGTTCGCCGCATAGGCGCGGCCCAATTCATAAAGCGCCCGGCGCGAGCCCGTCGAAGCACGTTTGCAGAATTTGATCGCCGTCGCGATGTCCGATGCGGCGATTTCGGCGACACCTTTGACATCGGCCGGTTTATCCGGATCGGCCGGATCGGCAGCAATGCGATCGCACAAAACCAGATCGGCCGATTGGGTGTGAGCCGGGAGCGCGATCGCGAGCGCAACAAGACAGCCAATGGCGGCCGTGAGCGTCACTGCGTTGAACCGATTTGACTCTATTTTGCCCAACATGTGCAAACGCCGGTTTCGCACGGACACTTGACGCAACAAGCTTAAAGCTGCATCGGAAGGCCAGCAAGCGAAGGCGTAATACATTAGCTGCGATACATTATATGTGCTGTGTGACGCTGTCTTGATCTACCGGCACAAAGCGGCCCTAATGGGGTGCTCGCCTTTCGCTTTCTACGGGCCGGCAAGCTTTCAAGGCTAGTAGGGCATGGAACAATGACGAAGACATTCGGGCGTCTCGCGCTGCATATGTGGACGATCGACACCACGCCGCTTGCGAGCGCGCTCAATGCGGCCCATAGCGCCGGCTTTGACGCGGTCGAGCTGCGCCGCACCGATTTCAAGCGTTGTTTCGACGCCGGCATGAGCAACCAGCAAGTGCTCGACCTGATCCACATCAGTGGCATTCCGGTCGGCGTGCTAGGCGTCGAATATGGCTGGCTGTTCGCCGAGGGCGATGAAAGCAAGCGGCTGTTTGCGGTGTTCCGGGAATCCTGCGAGAACGCGGTGGCGCTCGGCTGCGACATGCTGATGAGCGCGCCGGGGCCGATCGCCGGCCCGATTTCGGACGCGATCGGCCATTTGCGCCGAGCCGGCGCGATTGCCGCCGAATACGGGCTGCGGCTCGCCATCGAATTCAACTCGCAGCATCCCGTTCTCAACAAGCTCGCCGTGTTGCGCGAACTCCTTGACGGCGCCAAACAGCAAAATTGCGGCTACCTGATCGATACTTATCATTTCGCCCGCAGCGGCGCCGGCGGACGCGGCTTCGAGAGCGTGCCGGCGGAGCAGATCTTCTGTTTTCAGTACAGCGATGTTTCGCCCGAGCCGGTGACCGGCGTCGCGCGACCGACCGACCGCTTGCCGCCCGGCAAAGGCATGGTGCAGTGGCGCGACGTGCTCGGCCTGTTATCGGAAAAGGGCTACGCCGGTTATCTCAGCTACGAGGCGCCCAATCCCGCGCAGTGGGCGCGCTCGCCTTATGACGTGGCGCGCGAGGGCGTGCAGCTGACGCGCATGTTGTTGCGCGATTCGGTCCCGTCCTACGCCGTCTGAGGCGCGTGACAGCAATACCGGAGGAAACAATGACATTGGCAGCCGCACCGGAGACCGCAACACGCGATCCGCTGTTCGCCGGCCTATTCGATCGCACCATCACCAGCATTCCGGCAACCGTCGCGAAGCAGCGTTACTTGACCAGCATTGCGCCCGCCGCGGCCAATCCGGGACGCTGGGTCGAGCAGCCGCGCTTGCCAATTCCGGTCGGCGAGCATGCGGTGATCGAATGCACGGGCAAAATTCACGTGATCGCCGGCTATGCGCGCCACCGCGTCGATGGCGGCTTTCACCAGGTCTTCGATCCAAAATCGAAAAGCTGGTCGCCGAAGGCGGCGTTTCCACTGCCGTGCAATCATGTCGCCGGGGTGTCGATCGGTCCGAAGATTTATACCTTCGGCGGCTTCATCGAGCAGAATCGCTGCCCGCATTCCAAATGCTTTGTCTACGACAGCGGCAGCGATTCCTGGCAACCGATCGCCGGCTTGGCGCGGCCGCGCGGCGCCATTTCAGCGATCGTGCTCGACGGTAAAATTCATCTGCTCGGCGGCCGCGACGTGCGCTCGGTCGAATGGCACGAGATCTACGATCCGGCGAATGACAAATACACTATCCTCGGCGGCATGCGCGGCTCGACCGGAACGCAGCCTTTTGTCGGGCAGCGCGATCACATGGGCGTTGCCGTGGTCGACGGGAAAATCCATGCCATCGCCGGCCGCATGGACTCTTATGACTTCAATACCGGCTTGAACGCCGTTTACGATCCCAAAACCGATGGCTGGACCTTCCGCGCGCCGCTGCCGACGCCACGCAGCGGCGTCTCCGCCGTTTATATCGAGGGCAAGATTGTGGTGTTCGGCGGCGAAGCCACTGGACGCGTGTTCGGCACCAACGAGGCCTACGACCCGGAGACCGACGCATGGGAGGCACTCACGCCAATGCCGATCCCACGGCATGGGCTGCACGGCGCGACTGCTGCGGTGATCGGCAACATGGTCCATGTGCCAGGCGGCGGTCCGCTTCCCGGCGGCAGCGTGCAAGGCGCCTACCACGACGCTTTCACATTCTCCTGATCGGCGCCGCGCGCAAGGGCCGATGCCTCAGACCATCGCTTTCACCGTCAACGGCCGTGCGGCCGAGGTCGTTGTGCCGCACGACGAGGTGCCTTTGCTCGATGTGCTGCGCAATCAACTGCGGCTCGTTGGGACGCGCTTCGGCTGCGGCCTTGAACAATGCGGCTGCTGCATCGTCTTAATCGACGGCAAGCCGGTGAAATCCTGCGGCCGCTCGGCCGCGAGCGTCGCCGGCCGCAGCGTGACGACGATTGAAGGTCTTGGCACTCCAGAGAAGCCACATCCGCTGCAGCAAGCCTTCCTCGAGGAGCAAGCGGGCCAGTGCGGATATTGTCTCAGTGGCATTCTTATTTCAGCCAAAGCGCTGCTCGACCGCAATCCATCGCCATCGCGGGCGGAAATTGCCCGCGCGCTTGACGACAATATTTGCCGTTGCGGTGCGCATAACCGGATCTTGCGTGCCGTCGAAAAAGCCGCGGCCCGTTTGCGCGAAGGTGGGCGGCCATGACGCTGCCGAGCGTGCTCGCCGACAATCCCCGCCTCGATCGATGGCTGAATTTCGCCATGCCGGGCAAGGTCGAGCTTGCGACCGGACGCGTCGAGCTCGGTCAGGGCGTGCTCACCGCAATGACGCAAATCGCGGCCGAAGAGCTCGATGTCGCATTTGAGCGCATTACCGTCCGCTCTGGAGACACCGACCATACGCCGAACGAAGGCTATACCGCCGGCAGCCAATCGATGCAGGCCGGCGGCATCGCGCTGCGTGAGGCTTGCGCCGAGACGCGCGCGCTATTTCTCGATTCCGCGGCACAGCGCCTCGGCTGCGCCGCGGCGGAACTCTCGGTACGCGACGGGCTGATCCTGCGCAATGGGGCAGCGACGCAGTTTGATTATTGGTCGCTCGCGCTATCCGTGAGTCTCGCGCGCGAGGCGACCGGAACCGCGGCGCGTAAACCGGTTGCAGATTATACGGTTGTCGGCCGCAGTGCCGCGCGCGTTGACTTGCCGGGAAAGCTATTCGGCGCAGGCGCTTTCGTTCATGACATGGCCCTCGACGGAATGGCGCACGCGCGGGTCATGCGTCAGCCCAATCGCGGCGCCACGCTCGGCTCAATCGATGAAGCGGCGATCCGGCGCGCTGCGCGCGGTCCGATCAGTTTCGTCCGCGACGGCAGTTTTCTGGCAATCGTCGGCGAGGATGAAGCCTCCGTCGAGGCCGCTGCGGCCATCGCCGCCGATTACGCTGATTGGAGCGGCGTCGAGCGGCCGAGCGCTCTGCAACAAGAAGCGAATTGGCTCCTGCAGCGCCCCAGCCTCGATCGCGTCATTGGCGAGCCGGAAACCGATCCTGCACGCGGACTGCAAAGCTACGAAGCGATTTACACGCGAGGCCATCTCGCGCATGCGTCGATCGCGCCCTCCTGTGCGCTGGCGCTTTACCGCGACGGCCATCTGACAGTGTGGACGCACTGCCAGGGCGTCTTTCCGCTGCGCGGCGCGCTTTCGCGCATGCTCAAGCTCGATCCGTCGGCGATTTCAGTGCGCCACGTTCAGGGGCCGGGCTGCTACGGCCATAACGGCGCCGACGACGCCGCGGCCGATGCGGCGGCGATCGCGGTGCGCATGGCTGGGCGTCCGATCCGTGTGCGCTGGCGGCGGCAGGAGGAGTTCGCATTCGAGCCGGTGAGCCCGGCGATGGTGGTCAAAGTGCGCGCCACGCTCGACGCGGCGGGTTATCCGGCGGATTGGACGACAGAAATCTGGAGCGGCACGCATCAGGGCCGGCCCGGTGGCGGCGCCACGCTGTTGGCGGCGGAAGCGCTGCCCGATCCGCCACCAATTCCAGTGCCCACCGACGTGCCCGAAGCCGCCGGCGGCGGTGCCACCCGCAATGGCGAACCGCTTTACGATATCGCGGCCAAGCGCATCATCCATCATCTGGTGCCCGAGGTGCCGCGGCGCACTTCGGCGCTGCGTAGCCTCGGCGCCATGCCGAATGTTTTCGCGCTCGAATCGTTCGTCGACGAACTTGCGGAACGCGCCCAGCAGGACCCGGTTCGCTTTCGGCTGGCGCGCCTGTCCGATCCACGGGCGCGGCGCGTGATCGAGCGCGCGGCGCGCATGGCGAACTGGAGCGAGAGCGAACGTCACGCCAATCGCGGTAAAGGCATCGGCTTCGCTCAATATAAAAACCGCGCCGCCTATGCCGCCGTCATCGTCGAGCTCGACGTCGAGGAATCGATCCGGCTCTTGCGCGCCTGGTGCGCCGCGGACGCTGGCCTGGTCGTCAATCCGGACGCCGTCATCAACCAACTCGAAGGCGGCATCATCCAGTCCGCGAGCTGGGTGCTTAAGGAGCAAGTGCGGTTTGACACTGCGAGCGGCGGGCCGATCGATTGGGACACCTATCCGGTGCTGCGCTTCAGCGAAATTCCCGAGATCGCCATCGAGCTCGTCGAAAGCGACAGCGACATTCCGCTTGGGGTCGGCGAAGCGACGGCCGGCCCGACCGCCGCCGCGATCGGCAACGCGGTCTCGCGCGCGCTCGGCATCCGGCTTCGGGATTTGCCGCTGACGCGCGAGCGCATCATGGCGAAGTTGTTGGCGTAATAGCCGCTGTTTCCCGACGCGGTGCAGCGCGCAGCGGTGCACCGCAGATCCGGGAACGTCCCATACTGCGCGTGTGCGAAGGTCCCCGGTTCAGCAGCGCACCATTTCATGCTGTGTTGCGCCGGAAGACGCTTAAAAATCGTGCTTTTTCTGAAATCTTACTGCCGCAACAGCCGCATCGCTTCATCGGCAAAAACTCCGCCGCTGATCTTGATCGGATCCCATTTTGCCCGCGCCGCCACCTCGGCGCTGGTGATCATGATTTGATTCATCAAGCTGCCGATCTGCGGCACCGAGGCGGCAAAGACCAACCGGCCGACGCCGCAAAAGACGATCGCGCCCATGCACATCACGCACGGTTCGCCGGAGGTGTAGAGCGTGGCGCCGCGCAAGGCCGCGCTGCCGTGATCGGCGAGGCAACGGCGGATCGCCACCATCTCGCCATGCGCGGTTGGATCGTCGTTGGTTTTGCTGAGATTATGCCCGTGCGCGATCACTTCATCGCCGCGCGTGATCACGCAGCCGAACGCATAATCGCCTTCGCGCGCCTCATCGAGCGCCATGCGCATGAAGCGCTCGTCCGCCGGCGATACTTCGGATTGCGCGAGCACGGGACCGGACGCTGCCACGGCGGTGGATGCGAGCGCGACGACGATGCTTCGCCGGCTGTGCAGCTCCGCCGTCTTGGCCGGCCGGATCGACGCATGCGCGTGGCAATGATCGTAGGTGTGAGTCATTAGTGTGGCCTCCCTCCCTCAATGCGGTTCGGGCGCAGAGTAAAACAATTTCGCAGTGCGAAGTGCGAGATTTGCTCGGTTCCGCCAGCGCGTTCCTTCTCACCGCGCGGTTGGAGAGGTGAATCAAAATCGCTTTCTCAGAGAAATGCATCACCGCATTGCGGCGGCTCAGACCGAATGGGCGACGAGTACGATGACCTTGGTGCCGACCGGCGTGCGCTGATAAAGGTCGATCACATCGTCGTTGCGCATGCGGATGCAGCCGGCGGACACGTCATGCCCGATGCTCTCCGGCTCGTTGGTGCCGTGAATGCGATAGAGCGTGTCGACCTTGCCCTGCCACAGATAGAGGGCGCGCGCGCCGAGTGGATTGTCGGGGCCGCCATGCATGCCGTAGCCGCTTTGCAACGGCACCATGTATTGACGGATTTCCGGTTTGCGATCGAGGATGTCGCGCGTCGGATACCAGTCAGGCCATTCCTGCTTGTTATGCACGGTCGCCACGCCGGACCAGCCATAGCCCTCTTTGCCGACGCCGACTTCGTACTGAACGGCCTGGCCGCCCTGTTGCAGCGAATAAAGAAAATGATTGGCGGGATCAACCACGATCGTACCCGGCCGCTCGTGCGTTTCGTAGGTGACAAGCTTCTGAGTCGGACCGTAATAGACCGGCTGCGCCGGCCGCGTGGCGCAGCCGGCAAAAGCGAACGCGGCGCCCGGAACCAAGGCGACAATGGCGCGCCGATCAGGCCACAGACCCTGTTTGGGCAGATTCTGCTTGAACATGAACCGGCGTCCCCAGCCGCCCAAATCAGTCGAATTGTGGGCGCGGCGTAAGTCCAAATTGTGTCGCGAAGGAACCTCGAGACGCCCCGCCCTCCCCTCTTACGGCGGAGTTCTTGATACAAGGTTAGCTTTGCCGGCCGCATCGGCGCCGCCCGCGTCTCTTCCGGACATTTGGTCTAGCGCGGTTTTCTCAGGAAACGCGGCGGCAAATCCGGCCAAAGTCCGGAACACGACGATTGAGCCGCGTCGATTCTGATGGTTCTTTTGGTGCGGCGCTGGCTGACGCGTGTCGGGCTTTCAACCGCGCATCCGGCGGCATTCTTCATTGTCGGTTTCTAGGCAACGGTGGGTTTCGCTGCCGTCAACTCACTCTATTTTTTTCCAGCACGCGCCGCTGGTGTTCTTCCCGCATTTCGTCGGCGACGCTTTTGCGCGACAGGCGCACCAGGTCGGCGAAGGGCGCATTCGGCCGGCAGGAGCGGCAAGACAGCGCCGGAATGAGACTGGTGACCGCCGCGTCGTGATGACGATCGAGCGTGCGCAGGTCGATGGCGTTGATGGTCCGGCACGCCGGGCAGCGCACCCACAAAAACCAATAGCCGGCCGCGATGGCGGCGCCGATGGTCGGCGAAAACAGCATCGGCATTTGCCGCTGCTGCCGTTCGTTCCAGACCGCGACCAGGCGCTCCGCATCCTCTATGATCTGCGAATCCGTCGCGCGCTGCTCGGCCGCCCTCTTCTCGGCGTCGCGGCGCCGCTCGTCTTCCATCTTGCGGCGGTTGAAGCCCATGCCAGAATGCTCGCGCATCCCAACGGGAAGTCAACGATGGGAATGATGACCGCCTTTTTGGACCGCTTTCAGCGACCCGCGTCGAAAGACGACACTTTTAGTGCCACAAGCGGCAATTTTTCTCTGTTCAGGATGGCGTCGGCTGTGGCCAACAAGGCCCGCGATCGGGTAATGGTCAGTTTTGCGCCAGCGATCATTTCCACCAAATCCGCGCGCATGCGCAATCTTTCGCTGCGCATGACGGCGGCGCTTTTGCAATCGATAGGGTGAAGCAACAATTCGGGCATGGGGCTGTGCTCCTTTGGCCGTCAGGCGGGAGCACAACTGGTCTCTCAGCCACCGGAGCCTGGGACAAAGCCGATGCCGGTGATGGACATTAACTTGTCGGAACCGCGCCAGTTCCGACAAAGGTTGACAGGGCATAAGGCCGAAGATCCACGTCGCCCAGCTGTCAAAGTGGCCAAAGAGGATCTCGCCCTGACGCACTGTCGTGAATCGGTCGGCAAGTTGTCACGTTGGACCGCTACAATGGATGCTCCCAGGGTGGCGATCCATGGCCCCCGCCGCCCGAACTACTGGCCCCTAAATGGGGCCGTTCTTTTGTTCGCGCTAAATAGAATGGACCAATGTCTTTGCGTCGGGTCTGATCGATCCATCTGTCGCTTCTTTTCAGCGGTCGGGATTACGACCTTGCGCCTATGTCGAATTCCCAATCCACATCGTTCGCCACATCGTTCAAATGTCCGCACTGCGCGGCTAAATACGAGGTCGTTCGCGTGGAAGTCGCTCAAGGAGCGACGACTGACCGCGAAATAACGTGCGTAAGTTGCGGCGGTCCGCTGCACGGCCGTGAGGGCGCGTTTCTTCTCAAATATTTCCTGGTCGAGCGTCCGAAACGACGCGCTGGCAGGCGCTGAACACGTCTCGGGTTCAGCGAAACAGCGAAGCAAACGCCGCGCGAAGTTTTTCTGTCCACGACCTGGCGTCGCCGCGCACCCTGCCCGGTGAAGCGGCGCGGATCACCGAGCCAAAAGGAGTCAGTGTCACTGAGCTTTCGTCGATTCGAATAAGCACGATACAGCTTCCTCTACGCCAATAAATCGCAAATCACAGTGCGGTTCCGTTTAATTCCCGACGTAACGCGCACGAATCTGCTGGTGCTAACTTCCACTAAAAAGATGACACTGATGTTTAAGGTCGTGCACCAATCCTGAGCCGCTCCGCGCCGCCACCCAGCGTGTGCTAGTCGGTGACGCGAGCGCATCGACTGGTTTTTCAGCTTAAATAAGTGCCGTGCCTGCCGCCCTGCGCGGCAAACGACGCCGGCCGCGGGTTAGAAGAAATAGGCGACGCTGACTGCCAATAGGCTGCCGGCGGCGACGAACAGGATTTCAAAGCGGGTAATTCGAGACCACATGGCGGCGTAAGGAGCGAGCGCCCGCGGGGGATCAGCGAGCGCGCGCTGG
>JBPYFG010000186.1:0-3116 GCA_051986365.1 Xanthobacteraceae bacterium | reverse complement strand
GATCTCGGCAGCGCTTCGGCCGAGGCGACGTTGGGCACGCCGGCGCATTGGCCGATCAGCGCCGTGGCATGGCTGCTCTCCATCGCCGCCGGGCTTGGCATCATCGTCGGCAGCGTCATGTTGATGCCGGCGGTCACAGCGATGGTCGGCAGCTTCTTCGCCGACCAGATCGCGGACGAGGTCGAGCGCGAACATTATCCTGCCGATCCTCCCGGCAAGGCGGTGCCGCTTTGGCTTGCGCTGTGGGAGGGCGTCAAGACCGCCTTGCTCGCTTTGGTCGTTTATCTGTGCGCGGCGCCGCTCTTGCTATTCGCCGGCTTCGGCGCGGTCGTCTTTTTTTTAGCGACGGCCTATGTGCTCGGGCGTGAATATTTCGAGCTCGCCGCCATGCGCTTGCGCCCGCGCGCCGAGGCCAAAGCAATGCGCCGGCGCAATGCCACCATGGTTTATGTCGGCGGCCTGTTCATCGCCGCTTTCGTTTCCATTCCGATCGTGAATTTGGCGACGCCGTTATTCGCCATGGCTTTCATGGTGCATCTGCATAAGCGGCTCAGTCGTTCAAAGCTGACCGTACGGTCAAACTGATCATGGCTGTGTGAGGCCGAGCGCGGATATCTGCTTGGTTGTTACAACCCTGCCGTGTTTCAATTTAAGAGCGCTCGGTCAAGTTTTGGGGGGCGGATGTGCCAAACCATGATGGCCGATATCCCTTTGGCACAAACTTCGCGCGTTCGTTGAGCCGCCGAGCGGCAACTCAGCGCCATACTTCGTCCGCCAGTTCGACGATCATCTGCAGCTTCGCCCATTCCTCGTCCTCGGCCAGCACATTGCCTTCCTCGGTCGAGGCGAACCCGCATTGCGGCGACAGGCAAAGCTGATCGAACGGCGCGAACTTGGCAGCCTCCTCGATGCGGCGCTTGACATCATCTTTCTTCTCGAGCGTCCCGGTCTTGGTGGTGACAAGGCCGAGCACGACGTTCTTGTTGCCCTTGGGCAGAAACCGCAGCGGCTCAAAGCCGCCGGCGCGGGCGGTGTCGTATTCGAGGAAATAGCCGTCGTAATTTAATTTCGCGAGCAATGTTTCGGCCACGGGCTCATAGCCGCCCTCGGAAATCCAGGTCGAGCGAAAATTGCCGCGGCAGACATGGGTAGTGATCGCCATGTCGGCGGGCTTGCCTTCGAGCGCCATGTTGATGACGCGGCCATAGTCCTGCTGCAGACGGTCGGCGTTAAGTCCGCGCTCGCGCGCCTTCTTCAGCTCGACCTGCGAGCACAGATAGGCCCAGGCGGTGTCGTCGAATTGCAGATAGCGGCAACCGGCGTCGTAGAAGCCGCGGATCGCCTGCCGATAGGCCTTGGCCAGATCCTCGAAAATGGCGTCGCGGTCCTTGTATTCCTTGGCAGTGACCGCATTCGGCTCCAGCCGGAAATGCATTGTCGCCGGACTCGGTATGCACATTTTCGGCGTCACCCGCGTGTGCGCTTTAAGAAACTTGAAATGGTCGAGCATCGGATGGTGTGCGAAGCCGAGTTTGCCGTGAATACGAATGCTGCGCGGCTTGGTCTGCACACCCTGGAATTGGATGCCGTGATCCAGTTCGTAAATCTCGACCCCGTCGAGCATCCCGTAGAAATCGAAATGCCACCATGACCGCCGGAATTCGCCGTCGGTGGCGACTTTCAGTCCGACGTCCTCCTGTTTTTTTATGATTTTCTCTATCTCGCGGTCTTCGATCTCGGCCAGTTGCCTGGCGGCGATCGCGCCTTTGTCGCGTTTCGCGCGCGCTTCCTTCAATGGCGCGGTACGCAACAGGCTGCCGACAATGTCGGCACGAAACGGCGGCTTGCTTCTGGCCATTGGACGATCCTCCACACCGGCTTGCGCCTGCGATCTGGCGCGCGGGCTTACAGAAAGAAGCCGGGCCGGTGCGTGGTCGTCAACTGAAAAGCGCAAAGATTGGAAGACTACGGTTGGGCACTTGATGGGCCGGCTCCCACGGGCGACTCACGCCTCGATGGTGACGCGGCCCTCGATGACGGTCACTGGATAGGTCTTCACCGGCACCATGCACGGCGGCGACACCACTTCGCCGGTGCGGATATTGAACTGGCCGTTGTGGAAATTACATTCGACAACGTCGCCGTCGATATAGCCCTCCGACAGCGAGCCGGGCCCGTGCGTGCACAGGTCGTCGGTGACGAAGAATTCGCCGTCGACGTTGAACACCGCCAGCGCCAGATCCTCGACCTCGACCTTGAGCGCGGTGCCGGGTGCGACCTCGCTCGTAGCGCAGAGATCAAGACGCTTTGCTGTTGAGGACATCGCTGCCTCGGCGAGGAATCCGCCAAATGATCGCTTTAAAAATGAAAGCCGGCCGTTATACAAGACCGTGCCGATAATGAAATAGCGGGCCTGTCTCGCTATAGTGGCCCGGCCGTACGCCTCGGGAGATTAAAGCATGCAGAGCGAATCGGCCCGCATGAGTTCGGCGGCAGAGGCGAAGTTTCGCATTGCCGCGCCAAATTCGCGTCCGCGGGCCGTCAAAGTCATCGCGCTCGATGCGGCGAGCGAACGCGTGGTCAAGGAACTAGCGCGCGACTCGTGGCAGGGCGCGACCTTTCTCACCGCTTCGGCCTTCGCCGGCGCAGCTTCCGGCAGTGCGCCGGAGCGCTTTTCGCTGGGCGGCTGGCTCAACGACCTCGCCGGCCGCACCAAGAATCTGGTCGAGGAGATTGCCGCCGCCGATCTGGTAGTGATGGTGGCGAGCGCCGGCGAGAGCGCCGGCGCCGCCGCTATTATCGGCGAAGCCTGCGCCGTCCGTCACGTGATGACGACCGCGCTGATCCTCGGCACCGCCTCCTCGAGCGACGAGGCGCTATCCAAGATGCTGGCGCAATTGCGGCCGCACGCAATGATGCTGGTGATTTCCAGCGCCGACGAATACATCAAGGATATGCTCACCGCATTGCGCGCCTAAGCGGCGAATTCGGGAGCCGAATTCGAACAGCAATGAAAATATCCGGAACGATAATAGTCCAGGTACCACGCGTCCAAGTCTACAAGGCGCTGCGCGACGCGCGGCTGTTTGCGTCCTGCGTCGAGGGTGTGCGCGATC
>JBPYFG010000185.1:0-2164 GCA_051986365.1 Xanthobacteraceae bacterium | reverse complement strand
GCCGCGATCAATGCGCCGATGAAAGGACCCGAGCGCTCGACCACGATCGAAATGAAGACGACAACGGCCGCCGTCATCGCCATCTTGAACGCGAGCTCGAGCCAGAACGACAGGTCGGGGGGCATGTGAAAGTATTATCCGGTCATTCCGGTCGAGCGAAGCGAGAGCCGGAACCCATGACCACTGTTGGAGAAATATTGCACCGGACGTGATTATGGATTCCGGGTTCGCGTCTTGTGGCGCGCCCCGGAATGATGGCCGGTTCACTGCCGCTTCAGAGTGATGTCCACCGGCGGGCCGTTGCGGATGGTCTGATAAACCACGCAATACCGCTCGGTCAGCTTGAGCAACTGATCGAGCTTGTCTTGCGCCACGTCGGTGTCGAGATCGAAGCGCAGCCTGACCTGCGCGAAGCCAACCGGGGCGTCTTTGGCGACGCCGAGCGTGCCGCGAAAATCGAGATCGCCTTCCGCCGAAACCGTTCCGGAGCGAAGCGGAATGTCGAGCGCTGTGGCGACGGCTTTAAGCGTCACGCCAGCGCAGGCCACCAAAGCTTCGAGCAGCATATCCCCGGAACACAATTCTAAGCCGGAGCCACCGGTCGCCGGATGCAGTCCGGCGACCGCGAGCGCGCCGCCGGTCTCGACCTTACAGGCGATATTGGTGTCGTCGAGCGTGCCTTTGGCTTTCAGCGTGATCAGGCCGGCTTTGGGTTCGGCTTTGTAGCGTTCCTTGATCGGCGCTTGCAGCGTGCGCAACGCAGCGGAATCCATTTTTCAGTCCTTTCAGCAATCAGGGATCAGGGATCAGACATCGAAATCGTCCTGATACCTGATACCTGATTTCTGATCCCTGTCACCACCACATCGCCGCGCCGGCTTCCGCTTTTTGTTCATCCTCGGCGCTCGACGGTGCGCGGTTGAGCGAGCGGTCGAGCGCGGCCAAGACGCGGCGCTTGACGAAATCGAACGCCGCCGACTGGCGATCGCGCGGCCGCGGCAGATCAACATCGGTCTCATCGAAAATGCGGCCGGGCCGCGGGCACATCACCATGATGCGATCGGCCAGCACGATCGCCTCATCGACATCATGGGTCACCACAATCAAAGTCGGCTTGGCGTCCGCCCACAGATCGAGCAGATGATCCTGTAGATCGGTGCGGGTGAAAGCGTCGAGTGCAGAGAACGGCTCGTCGAGCAGCAGCACTTCCGGTCGCGGCACCAATGCCCGCGCGATCGCGACGCGCTGCGCCTGGCCGCCCGACAATTCGCGCGGCCATACCGAGGCCTTGTCGGCAAGGCCGACGCGCCGCAGCGCCGCGGTAACGCGCTCGGCGCGCTCGGCCTTCGGCCGGCCGTTCAGGCCGAAGCCGACATTATCCGCGACTTTCAGCCAGGGCAGCAGCCGCGGTTCCTGAAAGATGATGCCGATCTTCTCGTGCGGGGCGCCGATGTGCTCGCCGTCCAGGATCACCGTGCCTTCGCTCGCCGGATCGAGTCCGGCAATGGCGCGCAACAGCGTCGACTTACCGCAGCCCGAGCCGCCGATCACCGCGACGATTTCGCCGAGCTCGACTTCAAGCGACACGCCGCCGAGCGCATGCACGCCGTTGGGATAAGTCTTGCCGATATGGTCGAGCACGAGCATGGCGCAGCTACCTAGTCCGCTCATTCCCGCGCAAGCGGGAATCCAGTGCAATATTGCGTTTGCTCGTGGACCCATCTGGGTCCCCGCTTTCGCGGGGACGAGCGGATACGGTTGTTACGCCCTCAATCATGCCGCACCACATCTTCCCAGCGTAGGAACGGCGCGGCGGCGAGCGCGATCAGCCAATCGGTAGCCTTGCCGACGATGGCGAACGCAACGATGGCGGCGATGATTTCGGCTGGCTTGCCGAGTTGCTGGCCATCGATCAACAGATAACCGAGGCCTTCGGATGCACCCATTAGTTCGGCAGCGACAACGAACATCCAGCCAAGCCCGAGCCCCGAACGCAGCGAAATTACATAAGCGGGCAGCACCGCTGGCAACAAAATTCGCCGCACCATCTCGAAATCGGACAGCCGAAAGGCGCGGCCGACTTCAACGAACTTGCGATCGACCGATTGGATCGCGCCCATGAGGCCGAGATAGACCGGAAAGAACACGCCGACCGCAATCAGCG
>JBPYFG010000184.1:0-2195 GCA_051986365.1 Xanthobacteraceae bacterium | reverse complement strand
GGTCTCGTCCGACATCGCCGGCACATAGGCCCCGCCCGCCGTGCATGATCCCATCACCACTGCAATCTGAGGAATGCCGGCCGCCGACATGGTCGCCTGGTTGTAGAAAATGCGGCCGAAATGGTCGCGATCGGGAAATACCTCGGTCTGGTGCGGCAGGTTGGCGCCACCGGAATCGACGAGATAAATGCAGGGCAGCCGATTCTCGCGCGCAATTTCCTGCGCCCGTAAGTGCTTTTTCACCGTCATCGGATAGTAGGTGCCGCCCTTGATGGTCGAGTCGTTGCAAACGATGACGCATTCGCGCCCCACCACCCGGCCGATGCCGGTGATTAGGCCGGCGCCATGAATGGCGTCCTCGTACATGTCGTTGGCGGCGAGCGGCGACAATTCCAAAAACGGCGTCCCCGAATCGATCAGCGTCATAACCCGCTGCCGTGGCAGGAGCTTGCCGCGCGCGAGATGCCGCTCGCGTGCGCGCGGTGGGCCGCCCTCGGCTGCGGTGGCACGACGGCTTTCGAGTTCCGCGATCAGCGCTCGCATGGCCGCTTGGTTGGCGCGGAATTCTCTGGAATTGCAGTCGATCTTTGAGGCGATCGTAGACACCAATACCTCGCACCCACCTGAACGGTTACTCAGAAACGAACTTCTCCGCAGCACGAAATATCACACGGGCAGGTTTGGAGAAACTTTGCCTGCCAATAGGCGTTGGGCAAGAGCATCGCAGCCGGGAAAGGACCTTCAGCGCGGGTGCATGCGCAATCACCCAACCGGGAAGGAGAGAGCTTGATGAGAAACAGACAGCAGATGTTGCTGGCCGGCTTTGCCGCGCTTGCGCTCTTTGCGGCAAGCGGCGTCGCTTACGCACAGCAAACCCAGCAGGGTGCCGGCGGCGCTGCGCAGAGCAGCACACAAAGCCAGCGTAGCCAGCAGGGCGCCAATACTCCAGGCAGGAACCAATCTGCCAGTCAGGGCATGAGGAACCAGAGCGCTCAGCAGGGCGCGAATAATCAAAGCCGGAATCAATCCGCCAATCAGGGCACGAGGAACCGGAGCGCTCAGCAGGGCCGAAACCAGAATGCGATGTCCAGGCAGTCCTCTGGGCAAAACGCACAAAACCGAAGCGCAATGCAGTCGCGCCAGGGTAATGCCGGCAGATCCTCCAACCGCAGCGCCCAGCAGCAGAACCGGAACCAAGGCGCCAGCGCCACAAACCGGACCGCACAAGGTCAGCAAAATCAGCGCAACGCCCGGTCAAGAACAACGCAGTCCAGGAATGGGCAATTTGCTAACCAGCAGCGGAACCGCACCCAGCGCGGCACCAGCACGGCGCAGCGCAATGAGCAGTTGAGAGGTCTGCAAGGCAGCACCCGAGCGCCGATGCAAGGCGCCAATGAGGAACGTGGTGGCAGCGCGAACGTGTCGCTGAATAATCAGCAGCGCACGCAGATCCGCAACAGCGTCCTCAATTCGCGCAACGCGCCGCGGGTCAACAATCCCAACTTCGCCGTGAACATCGGCACCGTGGTGCCGCGCGGTCAAATCCGTCTGGTGCGTGTGCCGCAGCCGCTGATCCGAATCCACCCGGGATGGCGGCGCTTCGTGTATTTCGTCTACAACGACCAAATCGTGATCGTCGATCCGCGCACCATGAGAATCGTCAACGTGTTGCCGGTTTAAGACCGATAGCGCGTGAGTAACTCAGAGGGCGGCTCTCGGGCCGCCCTCTTTTTTATTTGACGAAAAGGAACGCGCAGGTCGAGCGCGAACCTAGGCTCTCACTTCTTGGCGCTGGAAGATCACGTAGCCGATAACGAAAAGAACGATCGAGGTGGCGATCATCCCGACCATCTGCGGCCACGCGATCAAGACGCTCTCGGCAAATGGCAGCGGCGCCCCGAGCACTGCGCCTTGTAATTGGCTGAGATAAATCGGGCCGAGCGCGCGCGTGGTGGGATCTAACAAGGCGACCACGATCTCCGCATAGAGCGTCGAAGGAGAAAAGCGCGCCAGGATCTGCTCCAGTTGCGCGGTGCCCGGCGTCTGCAGCCCGAGTGCGGTGTAGCGCGGATCCGGCGGCACGATGATTTGTGCAAGCGCGCCAGAAAGCACCGGCCAAATGAACGTCACCAGGAGCCATAGGCCGAGCGTCACCAGCGCCGCCGTGGCAGCGGAGCGGAACAGAATCGAGAACA
>JBPYFG010000183.1:0-7382 GCA_051986365.1 Xanthobacteraceae bacterium | reverse complement strand
GTGTCCGACAAGGGTTGGATTCGCGCCTTGCGCGGTCAGGTCGCCGACCTTTCAGGATTGTCGTTTAAGGCCGACGATAATCTCAAGCTCGCATTCTTCGCCGAAACCACCTCGAAGCTTCTGGTGTTCGCCACTAACGGCCGGTTCTACACAATCGAGGCGGCGAAATTACCGGGCGGTCGCGGCCACGGCGAGCCGATCCGGCTGTTCCTCGATCTCGAACAGGAAGCCGACATCGTCTCGGTATTTCGCTATCAGGGCGGCCGCAAGCTGCTCGCGGCGAGCCGCCAGGGCAGGGGATTTATCGCTCCCGAAGACGAGTGTGTCGCCAATACCCGCAAGGGCAAACAGGTGCTCAATATCAAAGCGCCCGATGCGGCGCGCGCGGTGACGTCGGTCGAGGGCGATCTCGTTGCCGCGATTGGCGAGAATCGCAAGATGGTGATCTTCCCGATCGAGCAAGTGCCGGAAATGACGCGCGGCCGCGGCGTGCGCTTACAACGCTACAGAGACGGCGGTTTGTCCGACATCAAGACCTTTGAGGTCGAGAAGGGTCTGAGCTGGGCCGATTCCGCCGGCCGGATTTTCAATCTGTCGCTTAAGGAGCTCGCTGATTGGCGCGGCAACCGCGCCGATGCTGGCCGCCTTGCGCCCAAGGGTTTTCCAAAGACCAATATGTTCGGCAATACCGAAAGCCGATCGGTCAATGGGAGCGATGAAGATCGCACCTGAGATTGCGCGGCCTGGCGATGTTCTCGGCCGTTCTCCTATTCTGTTACAAAACCCCGCTATTATCTTAAGGCACCGGGAATATTTGCTTTCGCGTGGCAGTCTTTTCGGCAGGCAGGTTTCGAGCCAGCACGATGAGCGGACAATTGACGATCGCGAATTTACGGATGTGGCGCGCCCGGCTTCGGCTGATCAGTGCGCTCGTCATGCTCGCCTTCGTCATGTGCCATCTTACCGCGCACTGGTTTTTGCTGGTTTCGGTCGATACCGCGGAGCCGGTCCTGACCGTTCTGATGTATCCGTGGCGGACCGGAATCGGCACCGGGATTCTCATTGCCGCTTTTGTCGTTCACTACTGCAATGCGTTGTGGTCGATCTACATTCGCCGTTCGCTGCGGCTCAACCGTTGGGAACTGACCCAGCTTGGGCTCGGCCTGTGCATTCCTATTCTATTGATGGCTCACGTGGTGGGAACGCGCATCGCCGAGACCACGCTCGGCGTCAGCCCCGCCTACGACAATGTCTTCATCGGCCAGTGGCTGCATCGGCCCTGGCTCGCCGCGGTGCAAATGACGGCTCTGCTTGCGGTGTGGATTCACGCCTGCATCGGCATCCATTATTGGCTGCGCACTAAACGCTGGTATCCGACCTGGCGGCCGGCATTATTTATCTACGGGTTGCTTTTGCCGACATTGGCGCTGGCCGGCTATATCAGCGGCGGCAATCAAGTTCTGCGCGAGGCGGAGGACGATGCAGATTTTGTAAGGACTGCGGCTGAACAAGCCCATGTCACGCCGCAAGCGGCAGAGGCGGCCGATGAAATTGCTCGCGTTGGCTTTGCCCTTGCCTTCGGCTTCACCTTGTTACCGTTCGCCGCGCGCAGCGTTCGCGAACTTTACTATCGCCGCCGCAAACCACCGGTGTTGACCCACGCCAGTGGACGCAGCATGCCGATCCTGCCGGGCGCCACGGTGCTGGAGACGCTGCGCGCCGACGGCATCCCGCACGCCTCGGTGTGTGGCGGTCGCGCCCGTTGCACCACTTGCCGGGTCTTGGTGACCAAAGGCCTCGAGCAGCTTCCTGAACCCAGCGGATTGGAAGCCAAAGCTTTGGCGCGGATCGGCGCCACGTCGGGCATGCGGCTCGCCTGCCAGATCCGTCCGACGGCCGATATCGCCGTATTGCCGCTGATGCCGGCGGATGCCGGCGCCGCTGACGGCTCGATCCGTGGCGGCCTTGAAGGCAGGGAGCGCCTCATCACCATTCTATTTACCGATTTGCGCGCTTCCACGGGCTTGGCCGAGGGCAAGCTGCCGTACGACGTGTTGTTCATTCTCAATCAGTTTTTCTACGAAATGACGCAGGCGCTCGTTGCCAGCAACGGACATTATTCGCAGTTCACCGGCGATGGGCTGATGGCGCTGTATGGACTTGATGCCGCCGATCCGAAGAGTGGACCGGCGGACGCCGTTCGCGGCGCCCAGGAAATGCTGGAGCGGCTCGATCAACTCAATTACCGGCTGCGTAGCGATCTGCGCGAATCGCTGCGCATCGGTATCGGCATTCACTATAGCGAGGCGATCGTAGGCGCCATGGGACCGCCGCGCTCGCAAGTCATCACGGCCATCGGCGATGCGGTAAATACCTGCGCGCGGCTTGAGAGCCTGACCAAGGAATACGGCTGTGTGGTCGTGATTTCGCGTCAGGCCGCCGAGGCTGCAGGCCTGAGCCTCGATGGCAAGGAACTGCACGAAGCACCGGTGAAAGGCCGGCGCGAGCCGGTCCAGTTTTATGCGCTCAAGACGCTGGCCGATCTAGAGATCTAAATTTCGGAGATCGCGCGGCGCGCCACTCCGCCGACCGTTTCGCGCGGATCAGGGACTGGCGAGGTGCCAAAGGTTGTTTACGCCGTCGCCGGTTGCGTCACCGGGTTTCTTGTCCTTGGCCGAGGTATAGAGCGGTTTGCCCTTGTAAGCCCATTGTTTGCGACCGTCGTCGCGGCTGATGAAGGAAAAACTTCCTGATGCCTGCGCATCGGTGTCGGCGATCAAGGGCAGCCAATTGACGGCGCATTGGGCATTGCGATTCGATTTGCCCTTACCGTCGCGATCAAACACGTACAGCGTCATGCCGTTAAGGTCGACGAGGGTTTTGCCCTTGGCAGTCTCGCCGCTCACGGGCGGCACGGTTTGCGCCAAAGCCGTAAGCGCAAGGAGATAGACGGCGCCGCCGCCAAGAGCCGCGCAAAAAGCGGCGACGATCGGGATCCGCATCCATTCTCCTCCGACCTACCGGTTCGCCGCGCGCTGACATCACTCGACGCGCATCCAGCCGTCCGGCATCAGCCGCTCCTGCGGTCGAAAGCGGCTTTTGTAATCCATCTTGCGTGAACCGCGGACCCAATACCCCAAATAAACATAGGCGAGGCCCATACTGCGCGCCCGCGCAATGTGGTCGATGACCATATATGTGCCGAGCGAACGCGCCGCCTCGTCCGGTTCGAAGAAGGAATAGACCATGGACAATCCATCGCCGAGCACATCGGTGAGCGCGATGGCAACAAGTTCGCCGGCCGCGCGCTTGCCGGCAGGCGCATCCGGGTCCTTGCGGCGATATTCGATGATGCGGGTTTCGATATGGCTGTCTTCGACCATCATCGCATAATCGAGCACGGTCATGTCGGCCATGCCGCCGTCGCGATGCCGCGAATCGAGATAGGCGCGAAAGATCGCGTATTGCTCGGAGGTCGGCACGGCGATGCGCATTTCGCCGGCAATGTCGGCGTTGCGCCGCATGATCCGGCGCATGCTCTGGGTCGGACGAAAATCCTTGGCGACGACGCGGACCGAAACGCAGGCGCGGCAGCATTCACAGGCCGGCCGGTAGGCGATGGATTGGCTGCGGCGGAACCCGCCCTGGGTCAGGATATTGTTGAGCTGGCCCGCGCGCTCGCCGACGAGATGGGTAAAGACCTTCCGCTCCTCCTTGCCGGCGAGATAGGGGCACGGCGACGGAGCGGTGAGGTAGAATTGTGGAGTATCGCGCGAATGCTGAGTCACGGGACTACCGGTTCTCCCCCGGGGACGAGCTCACAGGATCGCCCGAGCGCGTTGTTCCGTCAAAGGGCATTTGCCGGTCAGCCCGCGGCACGCGCCCGCAGCAAGACCGCCCGGCTTTGCGTGTTGATCAGCACGGTGCCGACCAGAATGTCGTGTAAAAGCCGGCGCCGCGCGTTAAAGAATCCGACCAGGAGGATAAAGGGGGTGAGCACGCTGACGCTGATCCAAAACACGACTGCATGAACCGCTCCAAGCACGAAATAGGCCGGCGCGCCGTACCAGGTCCGCATCTCGATTTCCATGGCGCGCATGCCGATCGTGGCCGAGGCGGGGCTGCCCAGCGTAAAGCCGTAGTAGGCCAGCGCCCAAATGATCGATATTGGGGACAATAGCCAGAACAATAGCCAGCCCAGTCCGAACGTGACCAGCCCGAAGACAAAGATGAACGCCGACGCGGCGACTAGCGGAACGCCGATGATGACGACATCGATGATGAAGGCCACGATTCGACGCGCCAGCACGCCTTCGAACAATTCCGGATTTGCCGCAGGGTCATAGGCATGCGGCTTAAAATCGAACGACATGCCGCTGCGACCGGGACCTGTATTTGGGCCAGAATCCGTCATGGTCAGCTCCAATTATAATATCGGGGTCATGGGCGAACAACGATTGAAGGTAACGCTGGCCGATGTCGAGGCCGCACGTCGGACGATCTTGGGCCACGTGCTACGCACGCCGATGCTGGCGGCGCCTCCGCTTTCGGCGCTGACCGGCGCGCAAGTCTACGTCAAATATGAGAATTTGCAGGTCACCAATTCGTTTAAGGAACGCGGCGCCTGCGTAAAGCTCGCGGCACTCGACGAGAGCGAGCGCCGCCGCGGCGTGATCGCGATGTCCGCCGGCAATCATGCCCAGGCGGTCGCTTACCATGCGCGGCGCCTTGGCATACCAGCCACCATCGTGATGCCGACAACGACTCCGTTTGTGAAAGTAAAGGCGACGCAGATGCACGGCGCCGAAGTGGTGCTCTCCGGCGAGACGCTTTATGAGGCCCAACAGCGAGCGGAGACGCTTGCCGCCGAGCGCAAGCTGGTCTGGGTTCATCCTTACGACGATGCTCACATCATCGCCGGGCAAGGCACCATCGCGCTCGAAATGCTCGAAGAGGTTCCCGACCTCGATGCGCTGATCGTGCCGATCGGCGGCGGCGGACTAATTGCGGGCAACGCGATTGCCGCGCATGCGGTACGACCGACCATCGAAATATTCGGCGTCGAATGTTGGCTCTATCCGTCAATGTGGAATGCCGTTCACGACGATAAACGGCCGTGCGGCGGCGCCACGCTTGCCGAAGGCATTGCAGTGAGCCGGGCCGGCAAACTTGCTTTGCCGGTGGTGCGCGAACTCGTTCGCGAGATCATTCTGGTTGACGAACCGCTCATCGAGCGCGCAGTCAATGATTTTCTGACCTTGCAGAAGACGATGGCGGAAGGTGCCGGCGCGGCGGGGCTTGCGGCGATGCTGGCGAAACCGGAGCGCTTTGCCGGGCGCAAAGTCGGCCTGATCCTTTGCGGCGGAAATATCGATCCCCGCATTCTGGCCTCGATCATGGTGCGGCAACTGGAGCGCGAGGCCCGGATCGTCTCGTTTCGCCTTACGATCCCGGATCAGCCAGGGATTTTGGGCCAGATCGCGAGCCGGCTGGGCGAATTTGGCGCCAATATTCTTGCCGTCGATCACCATCGGCTGTTCCTCGACGTGCCCGCCAAGGGCGCCAAGCTCGATGTCACGATGGAGACCCGCGATGCCGGCCACGCCGAGCAGATCTTTCGGGCGCTTGCGGCGGACGGCTACGAGCCGGTGCGCATGGCAAGCGGTGCCGTGTTGCAGTGAGCGGCGCTAGCGATCGCTGTCGAGCCCGGGCCGATAGCCGGAGGCGGGCTCAATGACTGAATTGGCCGCTTCCGCGGGAGCATCCGCCGGGCGGGCGCGGGGCAGCGGCACCGGACCGGTGGCGGCCGCAGCCACGGCAAAAATGCCGGGCCGCTGCCGTGGCAAAGGTACCGGACCGCGGATGGGCTCATTGGCCGGGAGGACCTCGGCCGCCGCCGTACGCGCCGGCGGCGCGGGAGGTGCGGGCGGCGCGAGCCGTGGTGCGGCGAAGTCTGGCGGGCTGGTCGTATTCGGATTGGGCCAGGCAATACTGCGATCGCGATCGGAGGAACTCGGGGCGCCGATCGAGGGGGCATTGTCACCCGATCGAGGCGCAGGGGACAGTCTTGGCGCCGGCGCAGTAGGGGGGGCGTTGGCTGTCGTCGATATGTCCCCGGTCGTGCTTGCCGTGGCGGTGATTGCAGACGAGGACGTCCGCATCGCTTGCAAAGAAGTGCCGGACGGACCGTTCGCGACGGTGGGCGGCGCGCTCGCATTCGGCAGCGAGGCGAGGTTTGGACCCCCGCTCGTGGTTTCGGCGGTCGGGCTCGTATCGCTCACCGAGGCCTCATCGATGCGCTGTGGCGCCGATTGATCGGGCGGGGATGGAGCCGAACTGGGTGGCGATAATGTGATCGTCGGGATGCGCGCGGGCATGTTGGTAGAGGCGACGGTAGAGGCGACATGCTCGAGCGCCGGCAGTTTCGGCCGTGCAACGTAGCTGCGGACGAAGGTCGTGATCGTCCACATCATGACGGGAACGGCGATAATGACGGCCGCGAGAATGATCACACGCTGCAAGACCGGCGTGTAAAGCCGGATATTTTCGGCATGGTAATCGTCGTACTCGCGCATCACATCCGCCCCAAATTCTCAGCGGACGGGGGGCTACGGCGCTTTATCTGGCAGTTTCGCTATCCGCCGAAGAACAATTGCGCCAATCGCGGCGTACTACGCGGCGGCTTTTTTCAATTTCTCCGCAACCCTTGCAGCAAAATACGTCAGGACCCCATCCGCCCCGGCCCGCTTGAAGGCAATAAGGCTTTCCATCATCGCCTTGTCGCCGTCCAGCCAGCCGTTTCCAGCAGCAGCCATGATCATCGCATATTCCCCGGAGACTTGGTAGGCGAAGGTGGGCATCCCGAATGCATCTTTCACACGTTGTAAAACGTCGAGATAGGGCAGGCCGGGCTTCACCATCACCATATCGGCGCCTTCGGCGATATCGAGTTCCACCTCGCGCAAAGCCTCATCGGTATTGGCCGGATCCATCTGGTAGGTTCGCTTATCCCCGATCAGTGTCGCGTTCGAACCGATCGCATCGCGAAACGGGCCATAAAACGCGGAGGCATATTTGGCGGCATAGGCCATGATTTGAACATCGGAAAAGCCGGCGGCATCGAGGCCGCCGCGAATGGCACCGACACGGCCGTCCATCATGTCGGACGGAGCAATGATGTCGCAGCCCGCTTCCGCCTCCACCAGGGCTTGCCGGACCAGAACGGCGACGCTCTCGTCATTGAGGATCGCGCCGTCGCGCAGAAGGCCGTCGTGGCCATGGCTGGTATAGGGATCGAGCGCCACGTCGCACATCACGCCGATTTCCGGCACCGCTTTTTTGATGGCGCGAATGGCTCGGCAGACGAGATTGTCGGGATTGAG
>JBPYFG010000182.1:0-3324 GCA_051986365.1 Xanthobacteraceae bacterium | reverse complement strand
GCCGGCGCGGACCTGCGAAACCGTACTGAAAGGCAATCTCGTCGCCCGTTATTATTATGTCTACGCCATAGATTACGATCGCGGCGGCGAATGGATGGGTCAGGCGTTTATGTGCACCCGTGACAAGGAATTCACGATCCGCGGCATCGGCGATTGCCTGGCGCGCGGCTATGACCGCAGCGGGTTCTTCGAGGTCGATACCGGCGAGCAGCGGGCCTGGACCGTGCAATTGACGGAATCGAGCGAACAGCCGAAGCAAGGCCCGGCGCCGCCCGGGCCGGTGAGCAGTAGTCCCGGCGCGGTTTCACCCGCCATCGGAACGCCGGCAATTGCGCTGCCGCCGGGCCGCGCCGGCTCCACGCCCGGCGCACCGCCAGGAGCGCGGACGCAATGAGGCGGCAACGCCGTACCAAGGTCGTTGCTACACTGGGACCGGCTTCTTCGGATCGCGTGACGATCAGCCGGCTGTTTGCTGCTGGCGCCGATGTGTTCCGCATCAATATGAGCCATACCAATCCCGATCGCATGCGGGAATTGGTGGCCGTGATCCGCGAGATTGAAAGCGAACACCGTCGGCCGATCGGAATTTTAATCGATCTGCAGGGCCCGAAATTGCGGGTCGGCACCTTCAAGGACGGGTCGGCCGAAATCGACAATGGACAGGATTTCACGTTCGACGCCAATGCAGCGCCGGGAGACGCCAGCCGGGTGCAGCTTCCGCATCCGGAAATATTCGCCGCGATCAAAGAGGGCGATACGTTGCTCATCGACGACGGCAAGCTGCGGCTCAAAGCCAAGACGGTGACGCCGGAGCGCATTGTCACGCGCGTCGAGATCGGCGGCAAAGTGTCGAACCGCAAAGGCGTCAGCCTGCCGGATACGATGGTGCCGCTCGCGGCGCTGGCGCCCAAAGACATCGCCGATCTCGAAGCCGCGCTCGATGCCGGCGTCGATTGGATCGCGCTGTCGTTCATTCAGCGCCCGGAGGACATCGCCGAGGCGAAAAAGCTCACCCGCGGTCGCGCCGCGGTGATGGCCAAGATCGAGAAGCCGCAAGCTGTGGCGAGGCTTGGCGACATTCTCGAAATAGCTGACGCGCTCATGGTCGCGCGGGGCGACTTGGGTGTGGAAATGCCACTGGAACGGGTTCCCGGCGTGCAGAAAGAGATGACGCGGGCGTGCCGCCGCGCTGGCAAGCCGATCGTGGTCGCCACCCAGATGCTGGAATCGATGATCTCCAGCCCGGTGCCGACGCGCGCCGAGGTTTCCGACGTAGCCACCGCCATCTTTGACGGCGCCGATGCCGTCATGCTATCCGCGGAATCGGCGTCGGGCCAATATCCGGTCGAAGCGGTCGCGACCATGAACCGCATCGCCGAGGAGGTCGAAGACGACAGCACCTATTTGCCGTCGCTGCACGTCTTGCACACCGAGCCGGAACGAACTGGCGCCGATGCGATCGCCGCTGCGACGCGCCAAGTCGCCGAGACCCTCGATCTCGCTGCGATCGTTTGTTGGACTTGCTCCGGCTCGACAGGTCTGCGCGTGTCACGCGAACGGCCGAAATGCCCGATTGTCGCGATTTCGCCGATCGACGCCGCTGGGCGGAAATTATCGGTGGTCTGGGGCATCCATTGCGTCATCGACGAGGATGCGCGCGACCAGAACGATATGGTCGAGCGTGCCTGCCGTATCGCGTTTAAGGAACGCTTCGCCGACCGCGGCCAGCGCGTCATTGTCGTTGCCGGCCTGCCGCTCCGCACACCGGGCGCCACCAATTTCATGCGCGTCGCCTATGTCGCGGATGATGGGACCTAAAGCGAGGCTAAAGCATGATCCTAAAATTTAGCGCTTCTGGACTTTCAATTTGACTCAGTCCATGCCGGACACGGAAAATAACATCCCAAAGCTTTTTGAAATGCCGACCGCAGTAAGTAAGTGAGGGTTAGTGGCCTTTTTTTTGCGCGCCCCTTTTGCCGGTAGGCAGGCTTTGATCTCATTTGATTCCGACCTAGAGTGAAGTCTGATAATAGCGCACATGCATAAGCAACGTCGGGGCCAGAATTCGATTATTGACCCGGTGGAGAACGACATGACGGAGCGTGATCAGGCGCGGGCAGCACAAACCAAGGTCGGCAGGGGGGATTGGATTCCCCGGCCGACAAAAGCGGAGGTTCTCGCCGATGTTCCAGGGCCCGTAACGTCAAGCCGGAATTGTTGCCGGAGGGCGTGCAACATCTTTCCAACGTGTCGGCCGGGGTAGTTGTTAGGGATCCGAACGTGGCTTTGAGGGTCATTGTTGGGGGCTCTCGCAACTGACCCGAAGGAGGTTGGGCGGTAGAAGTCGTTTCCCAACCAGAAATAGAGACGGAGGGCACGGGGGCGCTCCGTGTCAGTCTCAACAAATTTTATCCAGCACATTTCTCATGCATTCAGAATTTTCTGCACCGGATTCGAACGTAACCGGTGAGCCTCGGGCATGCCCGAGCCCAGCAGTGGACGCAGGTAAAGCCGGAACTCATCGGTAACATCGGTGCCGTTGGCGCTGATGAACGCGCCAGGCAGCGTTCGCGTCTTGCCTGTCACTTCAGTAAGCGCGGTGAGCTTGTAGTCAGCCGCGTAGGACCCGATTCGGTGGATGGTCACCGAGCCGTCCGGCGCACCCTGCATCGCATACTGTACGGCCTTCTTGCCGACCTCACGCGCTTCGCGTTGGTCTACGTCGGACACGCAGCCGAGGAACGACCGTTGCAGGTAGCCGAGCGTATCGCCACGGACACGCTTGATTTTCAGCTTGGACTTGATCTCCTCGCAGAGGAGATCGGCCAGCGCCCCGGTGCCGGAGAGCTGAATGTTGTGGTGTTCGTCGCGCTCGATGTTTTTTACGAGTTGGCTCACAATCGGCGTGCCAGAGGCATCGTGGATGCCCTCGGACACTGCGATCATGCAGCGGCCGAAGCGTTCGTGGGCGGCCTTCACGTCCGCAAGGAATTTCTCCAACACGAACACGCGTTCAGGCAGATAGATCAGATGCGGACCATCGTCGGGATATTTCCGGGCCAGCGCCGAGGCCGCAGTCAAGAAGCCCGCATGCCGGCCCATGACGACCGCGAGGTAGACGCCGGGCAATGCCGCGTTGTCGAGATTGATGCCCGCAAATGCCTGGGTGACGAAGCGCGCCGCCGACGGAAATCCTGGCGTGTGATCGTTGCACATCAGGTCATTGTCGACGGTCTTCGGGACGTGGATACAGCGCAGCGGGTAGCTAGCCTTACGTGCCTCCTCGCTGACGATGCTCAGAGTATCGGCGGTATCATTGCCGCC
>JBPYFG010000181.1:0-2418 GCA_051986365.1 Xanthobacteraceae bacterium | reverse complement strand
ACCGCCCAGCCGAGCGCCGCCGCGGCCGGAAACATCACGCTGCCTTTGACGACGAACAATATCGTCAGAAACAGCGCTAGCAATCCGGCAATGCCGATGACGATGCCCTGATAGAGCGTGAGCGAATTGACCTTGTCCTTATAGGCGTCGGGCTCCCACAGATAGAGCTGCGGCAGATTGTCGGTACGCAACTCGGCGACGAATGTGATCACGGTTCCGGGATCGAGGGTGATGCGAAACACGTCCGCGCCAGCATTGTCCTGCCGCTCCGGCGGGTCGCCCGAGGACGGCGTGATGTAAACAATGCGGGAGAGACCGAGATCGGGCCACAACAGGCCGGAGCCGACCATGCGGTAATGCGCCGCGACGACCAGGCGATCGATCTGCTCATCGCCGTTATTGGCGAGCGCAAAAACCGCCCAGTTATTGCCGCCGGCGCGGGCCCGCACCTCGATACGGCGAATGATGCCGTCGGCGCCTGGCGCGGTGGACACCTGGATGCGGTCGCCCTCGGTATGCTGAAAATCGACCGCGTCGGTCAGATCGATTGCTTGGGTATCGCTATGGACATTGATCGCTTCAACGGCGCGGCCGGCGGACGGAACAAAGAGGGCGATGGCGAGCGCGGCAGCGGCGATTGCATTGAAAGGCAGCCGCTCGAGCCAACAGTCCGGCCAGGCGTTAAGCCACGCGGCGCGCAAAGATCCCAAACAACCCCTCCGTGCCGGCAAGCGGCGCCTCGCCTCACGCAATACAAGTTCCCCGGAACCACTAACGCCTGCGCTTTGCGCCGAATTCACGACCGCTGCACGCAGTATCCGCGGGTGCCGAACGCGCAGCCGGGATCACCTGGATTATTCCATGCAATCGTCCGAGTTTAGTAGCGGTTGAGGCGTTTTGGCGCAAGAAATATTCCCCTTTGATTTCAAAGGGTCAGTACAATTTTGCCGATGTGCTTACCGCTTTCCATGTGGGCGTGGGCGGCGCTGGCTTGCGCCAGCGGAAAGGTCGAATCAATCAGCGGCTTGACGCGGCCGGAGGCGAGCAGCGGCAGCACGTTCTTTTCCACCGCCTGGGCGATGGCGGCCTTATCCGCGACCGCGCGCGCACGCAGCGTCGAGCCGGTATGGGTGAGGCGCTTGAGCATCAGCCGCATGAGGTCGACGGTCACCCGCGACGAAGCCAGAAACGCGATCTGCACGATGCGGCCTTCGACGGCGGCGGCTTCATAGTTGCGGCCGACGTAATCGCCCCCGACCATATCGAGGATCAGGTCGACGCCGGAACCTTGTGTTGCTTGTTTGCTCAAAGCGACAAAATCCTCGGTGTTGTAATTGATGGCGAGATCGGCGCCAAGCCTGCGGCAGGCGTCGCATTTCTCTGGCGTGCCCGCGGTTACAAGGACACGCGCCCCAAACGCCTTGCCGAGCTGAATAGCGGTGGTTCCGATCCCCGACGAGCCGCCGTGCACGAGCAACGTTTCGCCGGCGGCGAGCCAGCCGCGTTCGAACACATTGTGCCAGACCGTGAAGAACGTCTCCGGAATCGCCGCGGCCTCGATCATCGACAGGCTCGCCGGCGCCGGCAGCGCGTGGCTTGCGAAAGCCAGGCAGTATTCGGCGTAACCGCCGCCGACCACGAGCGCCATCACTCTGTCGCCCCGGTTCCAGCGCGTCACGCCCGGGCCGACCAGCGCGACTTCGCCGGCGATCTCCAGGCCGGGAATTTCGGTGGCGCCTTTCGGCGGTGGATAGTGACCTTGGCGCTGCATCACGTCCGGCCGGTTCACGCCCGCGGCGGCGACTCGCACCAGGATTTCGCCTTCGCCCGGCGAAGGCACCGGCTGTTCCTGCGGCACAAGCACGTCGGGTCCGCCCGGCTCGCGGATTGCAATAGAAGTCATGGATTTGGGCAGACCACCGTTTTGCATAAACGCCCCCTTTCAATCGGCGACCGAATTAATCTGTCCGCCGCCGATGTGACAACCGGGATCGAGGCGGTTAAAAATCACCTCATGCAGGAGTAAGGCGCATGCCCGCTGTCGACGAAGATGACCGGCCGAAAAAGAAGATCGCTCATGAGATCGGCCAAGATCTCACGCTGTTGTCCGCCGCCGAGCTCACCGACCGCATCGCGCTGCTCAAAGAGGAGATCGCGCGGCTCGAAGCCGATATGGCGCGAAAGCGCTCGGTCAAATCGGCCGCGGATAGTTTTTTCAAGAAGTGAATCTTTTCAAAGCGTTCGAACAAGATTGCTGCCCGGGGCTTAAGCCGCATTTGTAAAAACTTTCGCCAAGTTTCTGTGATTCATTAACTTTTCGTTAAGCTTTCTCGTTCATTACAGAATTCGTCCAACTTCTGGACATCGAGTGGCTCCTGTCCACTCTGTTTGACGCCTCCCTGTTATCGCCTTGAGCCG
>JBPYFG010000180.1:0-10906 GCA_051986365.1 Xanthobacteraceae bacterium | reverse complement strand
CACAAAGCGGACATCACAGCCGTGCTAATCCTTGCCGCTGTAAAGGCCGGAGAAACCATCCGCGGCGTTGCCGTTGATTCTCTGCACCGTGCTTGGGTTGACGTTGAACTCAGCCCCGACCCGGCGTGTAGGCCAACCCTCCGATCAACGTAGGGTTTTGATGAGTTTGCGCAACGCGATCATCTCCTTCGTGCGAGCGCCGTGCTTATAGTTTCCGTTCCGTTTGCCCTCTGGAGCGCCACCCCGAGCACCGTGCATCCGGCAGACCTTCCAGCCCTTGACCGCAGGCGCACGACAACGCTGCCCTGTTCGCTTTGACTTGGCCGTGCATCGAGGAGCGGCTTGCATGGGGTTGATGTTCATTCTTTTTTCCTGCCCACCCCCGCCACCTCAGGTTTGATGCTCTCCGCAGTCATCTGGATCGGCTTCTCAGTATCCGCAGTCATCTGAATCGGCTTCTCAGTGATAGCTGTCAGCAGAGCAGTGTGGTCAGGCTTACCCGTCAGGACTTGCTCAGCAACAAGCGCCTGGTCGGCATTGACTGTCACATGTTTAACTGTGATCTGCTGCTGTCCCCGGCCTCGATGATGATCGAGCCGCTCGGTGAACATCAACGCCGTTCGCGCTGACTTGTCGGCGAGCGCAAGATATTTCATCCGTGCCTCGAAATGCTCTGATGGGAGTGCCCAAGCTCGCCGGTACATCGATAGCGACGCCTGATTTGCGGCCACGAGTTGGGAGATGAGTATTCCCTCAATCGGATCGGCAGGCTTAGGTCGATCATTCCGGAATAAACAGCGACCGTTGCCTCGGTCGCGCGATCGTCATCCTTTTGGTTGACAGGCAGGGCCTCTGAGGTTCTCGATGCGAGCCAATTATTCCAATCGTCATACTGCCCTCCACCTAAAGCCTTCAGATTGCCCTGCGGGTTAGGATCAATCGCAATCTTGCGCACACGTACGATCGGTTTCTTTTTGCTCATGCAGTTCCTCGATTGGGAGTGACGAAATTCGACCAGGCCAGCCCGATCACTGCTCACCTCGCAGCCTCGCTGTGCCACAAGGAATGACTGCCCTATCCCCTGGTAAACTAGTGGTGTCCCTCTGGTGAAACCGTGAATCGTGAAAATTGCCTCTGACGGTTTCGCTACAGATACCGTTACGTGGCTTTTCGGCAACATCGGTTTCACCACAGGTACCGTTTGGTTTCGCCACAGGGCCTGACGGTTTCGCCACAGACACCGTGTTCTGAATTTTCGCGCTTGGCTGCCAGCGCATGAAGTCTTTCGTGGACACCGTATGAGTCACATCGCAGGGAAATTCGGTGAGACGCCATTCGGTGGCGTGGCGCTTCTTCAAGCTGAACGCGCCTTTGGTGACCGCAACGATGAAGCCATAACCTTCAAGCGCATTGAGAGCGCGCGAAGCGGTGGTCCGGCTAATGCGCAACTCGGTAGCTGCCTCCCTAATCGAATAGGGAATCCGGCCGTTATTTGATCCGTCACCGGCGTATCGCTTAGCCATCTCGCAATAGACCGCCCGGGCGACCGCGTTAAGATCGTGCCACGCCGCACTGTCAGTCATCCAGTGATACAGGCGAACGTGACGCGGGGTCTTTCCACCGCGACCAGTGCGATTGGGTTTAGGCATTTGTGTAGGCCAGAGTAAGGGCTGCGTCCTTGGCCCTAGAACGATTGACGATGTCCGACAGATATCCGTTTGGGAGCTGTACTCGCCACATTTCAGGCCATTGCTGGTCAGGGACGATCTTTGCGACCAGCCGACCTCGAACAAACAGCCGATCGCCTCGCCACATCGCGTCACGGTGAAAGTTCTCCAAAATCAATGACGGAGAGGCACCTAGCATCGTCGCTGGTGCGTTATTAGGGGCGAAGGCCCTTGCTACATTAGTCATTGCTTGTCCTTCAGCCCGGTTCGTGCTTCCAACACGGCCGGGCAAATTTTTTGCTCGGCACCGGGCAGTTGAGTTAGATTTTCAAATACGCCTTACGCTACAGATGGCACAGTTTCGGCACAGATATGCACCGATTTTCTTGTTTCGTTCACGCACCAACCGCGGCATACTGCCTTGAAAAATCAGCAACTTGCTCCAGGCAATCTTCTGGCCTGGAAAGCCGCTGGCCTACCAACCGAAACGTGACCACACCCGATCGACCGTCGCTCGTGCTCGCCGGGTCGGCAATCCGGCGCCAATCCGCTCGCTGGATTCGGCTGCCCGCTGGGGCAGCGCGCAGCGCCGTCTGTCTCGGTTTCGCTCTTGCTGTAGTTCTGTTTACCGGCTTCGCCAGTGCGCAGAAGCAACGCGTGGTCAATTATTACAACTGGTCTGACTATCAGGACCCGACGGTGCTCGACGCCTTCACCAAAGAAACTGGCATCGCCGTTCGCTACGACACGTTTGACTCCAACGATACGCTGGAAGCCAAGCTTCTGGCCGGACAGTCTGGTTATGATGTTGTGGTGCCGAGCGCCTATTTTCTGGCGCGCCAGATCAAGGCCGGCATTTTTCGGCAGCTCGACAAATCCAAAATTCCCAATCTGAAATTTGTTTGGCCGGAAATTTCGAAGCAGCTCGCCATTTACGACCCCGGCAATCAGCACGCGGTCAATTACATGTGGGGCACGACCGGCATCGGCTACAACGTCAAAGCCGTAAAACGGATTTTGGGACCGGACGGCACCATCGATTCTTGGGATTATATTTTCAATCCGGAAAAGATCGTGAAATTCAAAAGCTGCGGAATTCACCTTCTCGATTCATCTGACGACATCATGTCGGCCGGGCTGCACTATCTGCATCTCGATCCGAACACCAGCGACCCCAGCGATCTGAACAAGGTCACTGATCTTCTTCTCAAGATCAGGCCTTACGTTCGCAAATTTCACTCATCGGAATATCTCAACGCATTGGCCACGGGCGAGATTTGCCTCGTGGTCGGCTTTTCTGGTGACGTCAAACAGGCACAAAAGCGCGCGGCAGAGGCGAAGGGCGGCGTTGACATCGGCTATGCGATTCCCAAAGAGGGTGCGCAGCTGTGGTTCGACAATCTGGCAATCCCCAAGGATGCGCCCGATCCGCAAGAGGCCCACGAGCTGATAAATTTTCTGATCCGTCCGGACATTGCAGCGAGGAATACAAATTACATATCCTACGCCAACGGCGATGCGCCGGGCGATCGAATCGAGAAATCCATTCTGGAGGACCGAACTGTATACCCAGATTCCGCCACCATGGCGAAGCTCTATACGATCATTGCCCACGATCAAAAGACGCAGCGGCTGATCAACCGGCTGTGGACGCGAATCAAGACCGGGCAATGACGCGAGCACGACGCGCTGGAGGGATGTGCTGTGTCGGACAAGGAGAGCGGACGTCAATGAAGAACATCGCATCTGCGCCGTCGACCCGACGGCGCATCGTGAAAGGGGCGGGGGCGCTCGTTGCCGCAACAATTGCGCCGGCGCTGGTCGGGCAGCGTGCGGCCAGGGCCGACTACCCCGACCGCCCGGTGAAATTCGTCGTCGCCAATACGCCGGGCGGCCCATCCGACATTATCGCCCGTATCGTCACTGCAGCGCTCGATCAATCGACCGGCAAGACTTTTATCGTCGAAAACCGCGGCGGCGCCGGCGGCAATATCGGCATGGAATACGTCGCTCGCTCCAATCCGGACGGCTACACGGTTCTGCTCGCAACCAATGCCTTTTCAGTCAATTACGGCCTCTACAATCAACTGCCATACGATCCATACAAAGATTTCGTCGGTGTCAGCGAGCTCGCAACGACCCCGAATTCGTTCGTGGTCAGGGCTGAATCGCCTGCCAAGAGCGTCAAGGATCTGGTCGCACTGGCGCGGGCCAATCCGGAAAAATACAACTGCGCGACGCCGCCAATCGGCACCACGCCGCAATTGCTGCTCGAATTGTTCAAGATGCGCGAGAGTTTGCCGAAGCTCGCGGACGTCGTTTTCAAGGGCGGTGGCGATGCCGTCCAGGCCCTCCTGACTGGAACAGTTGAATTGAGCGTGGGCTCGCTCGGCGCGGCTTTACCGCACATCAAGGCGGGCTCGTTCCGCTGCCTCGCGATCTGCGGCGACAGCCGGTGGCCGGAACTGCCGGCTGTGCCAACCATGGCGGAGGTTGGTTACGAAGGCTTCAACATTGGAACCGACATGGTTCTGCTCGCGCCGGCCAAAACGCCGCCCGCCGAGATCAAATGGCTCGAAAGTGCGACGTTGAAGGTCCTGCTTGCACCGGAAATGAAGGATAAGCTGTTCCAGGCCGGGTTCTTGGTGCGCGCCAAAGGCGCCGATGCGGCGTGGACACGCGTCACTAAAGAAATCACAACGTTCAAACAAATTATCGACCAGGCTGGAATTGCCAAACTCTAGTGATCTGAAGCAGCTCTGCCGGATCTCTCGGTCTGGGAGCGGGTAGCGATTCACGCAACACTTAGTTTTTTGCGGGGAGAGCTGAGAGGCGGCGGCGCATCGCCGCCGCCTCAGCAGCGCAAATCAGAGTTCCCTGCCGATCATCCGATCGACCGAATAGGGGCCGCCACCACGAATGGCGATGAGGAAGCATGCCGCGCCGATCAGCAATACATATTCGTAACCGCCACCGCTGGCCGTATAACCCCGCGGCAGATGCACGACCAGCAAAGCAATCAGCATCTCGATCGCGAGGGCCGCCGCGAAAAAACGGGTGAACAGGCCGATGATCAGACAAATGCCGCCGACCAATTCGAGGAAAATGATTACATAAGCCCACAGGATTGCGGGCTCGAGACCGTTTTTCGCCAACACATTCGCAGCGACCGCGCCTGGGCCGACCGTCAGCTTTCCGGAAACATGCATCACAAACATGATACCGATGACGATGCGCACGAAAGCTTCGGCGATCGGCAGCATATTCTCGTAGAATCCGGCTAATCCCGGATACATCAATTTCGCTTGGCTATTGGCCATGGCGCATCCCCATTGTTTTTTTGCGCCGCACGGTCGGCGGCGTCTATCCCAAGACTTACAAACGGTAATAACACCGGAGGACGTGAAATCTATTCCAGCGTCAGGCGGCCGTGGAATCGAACAATGTGTGTCGAATGTCGATCTCTGGTCACCTGTTCCGGCCAATGCCAGGGACCTCACGGAACAGCCGGCGCTAGCACCGCCGCAAAACTGTTGGGAAAAGGACCTAATTGCAAATTGGCGACGTGGCAATGGAGAATTTGTGACGCACCCTCATCGGCGTTCTCCGCTGCGATGGCAGGAAACATCCCAGTCGCGTTCTCCTGATAGGAAGATTCAGGAGCGTGAAATGGTTGATAAGGATCGCGTCAAAGGCTCGGCCGAGCAGGCAAAGGGCAAAGCCAAAGAATGGGCGGGCAAGGTCACCGGCGACGCAAAAACAGAAAATGAAGGTAAGGCTGACCAAGTCAAAGGTAAGGTACAAAACACGGTCGGCGGTTTGAAAGACACCGTTCGCGAGAAATAAGAAGCGCTCGACGGCTTTGACTAATTGGGGGTGGCTGGTGGCCGCCCCCATTCCATCTTTGCGGCTCTGTCGAGGGCTAATAACTAGCGCCAGCGCCGATGGAGCCACAGCCATTGTTCGGGAAATTGACGGATCCATCCTTCGATCACGGATGTGATGGCCTGCATGGTGCCATTAACTTGGATCCGACCGTCGACGTCGCGGACCGGTTGCACCGGCGTTGATATTTCACCCCAGAAACTGTTGCCATCGGTTTTGCGGACGACCCGCATGCCGTAGATCGGCAGCTCGGTCTGCCGCGCCAGCATCGCGATCAGCGGATTGGCCAGACAACGCCGGCCGAAAAACATGACCTCAACGCCCTTGCTGTAGTGCTGATCGGCCAGCATGCCGACATGGACGCCGGACTCCAACAGCCGCGCCAACCGCACCGGTGCATCCAGTCCGGTTGGAATGAGTTCGCCCATCAGCGGCGCCCTCAATTTGACTATCGTATCGCTGACTGCGCCGATGTTTGGCCTTCGGTAGAGTACCGCCGATTTTACGCCGATGAGCTTGGCGCCGATTCCGGGCAGTTCCCAATTGGCCAGATGCGCGGCAAAGCCGATCGCAGCCTTGCCGCTTTTCATGATCCAATCGTAGAGGGTTTGAGATTCGGGTGGGTAAGTTATGACATCGGCAGTCTGCTTGCCGAAACCTTCGACACAGAATTCGTCGAGATGGGCGAACTCGATCGCTATGCGGCCGAGGTTGTCCCACACCCCGGCGAGTATGTGTTCGATTTCATCGGCGGATTTGTCCGGAAACGCGACGTGAAGCTGTTCGCGGCCAATGCGGTGCTCCGGAAACAGCGGGCCGATCCTTCGCATGAATGCGCCGGCAAGATTTGCGGTGCGCCGACGATCAGTGTGTTTGATGCCGTTGAGCAGACCTACAGTGATCGCGCCGACAGTCTTGTCGAACAGATTCTTGAGCGGCCGATCGGGCATTACAGGCGCCACGTCATTTCGCTTTAGAACGTGACGATGATCTTGCCGAACACTTGGCGGCTCTCGAGCCGAGCGAGCCCGCGCTCGAACTCGCCAAGCGGCACTTCAGTATCGATCACTGGAAGAAGGCCTGAGGCCATTTTGGTTAGGCTTTCGCCGATATTGCGCAGCGAACAGCCGAATGATCCGAAAATGCGGTATTGCTGCAGATAGAGCTGAAACAGATTCATGGTGATCGACTGTCCCGAGGTCGATCCGCAGGTGACAAGCCGGCCGCCGCGCTTAAGGCAGAACAGCGAGCCGTTGAACGTGTCCGGGCCGACATGTTCGAAAGCAACGTCAACGCCCTTTTTCCCGGTCAGTTTGCGCACCACGCCTTCGAAGCGGTCGGTGCGGTAATTAATGACGTGATCGGCGCCGATCGCTTTGGCTTTTTCCGCTTTTGCCTCATCGCCGACCGTGGTGATCACAGTGCAGCCGATTGCCTTGGCCATTTTGATCGCGGTGGTGCCAATGCCGGAGCCGCCGGCCTGGACCAGAATGGTCTCGCCGGGCTCGAGCTTGGCATTATCGAACAGCATGTGCTGCACGGTGCCGAATGCAACCGGTGCGCAGGCGGCGTCACGATAGCTGACATTGTGCGGAATCGGTACGACCAGCCGGGCCGGCATGTTCACGAGCTCGCGGGCAAAACCGTCGACATGGAAACCCATGATGCTCGCGACGTTTTCACAGAGATTGTCGCGGCCGGCGCGGCACGCCTTGCAGGTCCCGCAAGTCAGCGCCCCATAGGCGACGACGCGATCGCCTCGCCGGCACGAGGTTACGTCGGGACCAAGGCGAGCGATCTCGCCGGCGGCTTCAACCCCGACAATCAGCGGCAACGTGCGTTTGGCAAAGGCCATGCCGCGCCAGCCCCAGACATCAATGTGGTTGAGCCCGATCGCTTTAATGCGGATCTGAACTTCGCCGCTGCCGGGCTCCGCAGGCGCCGGAATATCGCGAAGCTCGATCTTACGATCGGCAACCAGCGTGAGCGCGCGCATCGATCCGCCGGCTGAAACCGGGGAACGGCCGGCAGGGTCTCCGATAACGGCTTCGGCAGTTCTGCTCACGCCGGCTCCCGCGTCATCACGAGGCATACATTCTGGCCGCCGAAACCGAAGGAATTAGAAATGGTGCGCGTGACGCGAGCGTCGCGAGCGACATTCGGCACGACGTCAAGCGGAATGGCGGGATCGGGAACCTGGTGGTTGATCGTCGGCGGGATGCGCTGATGCTCGAGCGTCAGAAGGCTGAAGACCGCTTCCACTGCGCCAGCCGCCGTCAAGGTGTGCCCGATCATGGACTTGTTCGACGAGATCGGAATGTTGCGGATGTGCTCGCCAAAAACCGTGGAAACGCCCAAATGCTCCATTTTGTCGTTTTCGGGCGTCGAGGTGCCGTGCGCGTTGATGTAGTCCACGTCTTCCGGCCCGACCCCGGCATCAGCCAGGGCATTGCGCATACAGGCAATGATTGGTTTGCCGTCCGGACTGGAACGGGTGCGGTGGAAGGAATCGGATTTTTCTCCGCAGCCTTCGAGAATGCCAAGGACTTTGGCGCCGCGCGCGACCGCATGATCGTAGTCTTCGAGCACCAGCGCAGCCGCGCCTTCGGCGAGCACAAAGCCATCGCGATTCTTCGAAAACGGCTTCGAAGCTTGGTCTGGCGGGTCGTTTTGCGTCGACAGCGCCGAGAGCAGCGAAAAACGAACGAGCGATTCGGGCGTCAATGAGCCGTCGGCGCCGACGGCGAGCGCGGCCTGACATTCGCCGCGCCGGATCGCCTCGACCCCAAGTTGGATCGCGGTCGCGCCGGAGGCGCATGCCGTGGTCAGCGAAATTGGCGAACCTTCGGTGCCGAAATGATCGGCGAGATGCTCGCCGATAATTCCATACTTCAAGGTCTCATAGACCGGCGCGAATTGCGGTTCGCGCGCAACGCGCATCAGATCGGGATAGCCGGCATCGCCATCGGGAGCGGCTTGTTTGGCCATCTGAATTCGGTACGGCCATTCGATTTCGAGCGGCGGCAGCGCCAGAAATAATGGTCCGGGAAATCGGCCTTTGCCGCCAATGCTCGCTTCTGCGATCGCCTCCTCGCCGGCCAGCAGCGCGATACGTTCTGAAAGGCCGGCCGGCGGCATGTAGTCTTTGTACACGGCGTCCACCGTGCCGGCGATGGTGGTGCGCAGACTGTCGAGCGGAAAACGCGAAATGCGGCGGATGCCGGATTTTCCCGCCGTCAGCTTGGCCCAGTTGTCGGCCTTGCCGACGCCAAGCGAAGTCACGACACCCATCCCGGTGACGGCGATCACCGGCCGGCCCGCTTTGTCACGATGCGCGCTGGCCGTGGGTTTGCTCAAAGCCATCATGCCTCTCCCTCAGTTCACCCGCTCGAGCAGGGCCAGCCCTTCGCCGCGCCAATTGCCGATGCTGGTGACGACGACTTGGCGCAAACCCGGCGCGCTCGTGCCGCTATCTCCTGTCCCAGTCGGGGCGAACAATTTGCCATGCTCGATCGCGGCGCAGCCGATTCCCAGATTAGCCATGAACTGGGTATCGACGCCATGCCCGATATATGTGCCGGTATTGCGGACCGGCAGCCCGATTTCCTTAAGCACCGCAAGTTCGGCCGAAGTAGCCGGCTCGAGCCCGGCCGCGCCGGAAATGATCGCACTATGCGCGCGGTCGACCTGCGCGGCGATGGCTTCCCATTGCCGGCGGAACGATGCCTCGGCATCGCCGGGCTTTCTTTCATTGCGATCAGAAAGCACCTGCGAAATGCGCGCCCGAGGACGCGCGCCGCGGGCGGTTGCATGCTCCTTGCTCTCCAGCACCAAAAACGCGCCCATTGTAGCGAAGGCGATGCCGCCTTGCGGCCCGCGGTCCCAAACCGGAGCAAACTTGTCCTTCAGCACGACCCCGCCGAGCTCGAAAGCCAGCAGCACGTCCCAGCGCGTGCCGTGATAGGCGCCGCCGACCAGCGTCAGCTCACTTTGTCCGGCAGCGATCCGCGCTTGCGCCACGCGCACGGCGTCGACCCCTGCGGACTCCTCGCCCATGAAGGTGCGCGATGAGCCGACCACGCCATGAACCAGGGAAATGTTTCCGGCCAGCAGGTTCGGCAATTGAGCCAGGAACAAGGTCGGCCGCAGATCGCTCATCAGCCGTTCATTGAGAAAGGCGCCCGGCTGATTGGTCTTGCGCACGCCAGCCATGATCGCGGTATCGACGGCGATGTCGCGCTCACCGCCGCCGGCGGCGACGATCATATCGGTGTGGTCGAGTAATTCGGCATTCCCCGCGATCGCGGCGTCAGTCAGCGCCAGTCCCGCCGAATAAACGCCGACCCGCTGCCACATCTCCATCTGCCGCTGGTCGCTCTTTTTCGGGATCTGCTTGTCGAAGCTCATCGGCGGCAGCTGATGTACGATATAGGGCGCAAAGCTCTTGTCGTCGTACTGCGGCGGGTCGCCGCGCTCGAGATGCTCCCAGGCTTTTTCCAGCCCCTCGCCCAGACAGGTGAGGAGGCCGACGCCGGTGATCCACACCTCGCGCCGTCCAATCACTTCGCGAACTCCTTGGCGGGGAAGTTGATGCGCTCGGCCCAATCCCACAATCCGGCGCGGAGTTCAGGGCTCGGATAGGGAACAATGCGGTAGGTCAGGGTGGCGTCGCAAATCGCTGCGCCCTTGCACCATCCCTTGGCTTCGCCAATCGCGTAGCCTGAGCCCTCGTGGATGACCCTGCCTTCGAATTCAAGTTCGTCGCCGGGAAAGACCGCGTTACGGATTTTGCCTTCTTTCACTCCGGCAAGCGCCGGCAGGCCGGTGAAACCGGTCAGCGCGCTCACCAGCCAGCCGGTAGTTTGCGCCATGCATTCGATGAGCAGGACGCCAGGCATCAACGGATAGCCCGGGAAATGACCTTCGAACACCGTGCTCTTTAACGGCACGGTACAGATCGCACGCGCCATGCGGCCGCCGACGTCGACGGCGACGAAGCGGTCGATCATTTGGAAATATTCAAGACGCATGAGGCGCTCAGGCGCCCTTGGCAGCGATCAACTCGTCGATCCGCTCGCACAGGTTCTTCAAGACGAAGTACTGATCGGTCGTAGCCTTGCCGTCGTTTACCTCTTGCGTCCACTGTTCGAGCGGCAGCTTTATGCCGAATGCTTTGTCGATCGCGAAGGCGATATCGAGGAAGTCGAGACTGTCAATCTCCAGATCATTGATCGCATGACTTTCCGGCTTGATGTTCTCGCGCGGAATATCGCAAGTCTCAGCAATGATTTCGGCCACTTTGTCGAATGTGGTGGACATCAGGCGTGCTCTTTAAGTCAATCGAAGAAGGAGCG
>JBPYFG010000179.1:0-2482 GCA_051986365.1 Xanthobacteraceae bacterium | reverse complement strand
AACTATCTGATCCGAGCACACATCGATGTAGCGAAAGGGCCCGGTAGCGGCTGGGTCAGCTACAAGTGGCCAAATCCGCTGACCAACAAGATCGAAGACAAGACGAGCTATGTCGAAAAGATGGGCGCCGATTACTTCGTGGGCGTCGGAGTTTACAAGCAATGACGGGCGCCGGCCGGGCTGCTGTGTCGCCCCAGCGCAACAAGCCGACGAAGATAGCCGCCGCCATTTGGTCCGTTCTCGACATCTTTAATAATCTTTCAATCCAGATAAAAGCATCGATTGCGTCGGTGCTACTGCTGATTTGCCTCTTGGGCCTCGGAGCGAATGCCTATTTGACCTCGACGCGATCGGCCGAGGGACTGCGAGTCCTTACTAACGAGCTCATTCCAAAGCAGCAGGCATTCAGCCAGGCGAACGAGGCTGTTGTCGCCACGCACATGAAAATATTTCGCTACGTTTCCTGGGCGAGCAATGGCGTGAGCCACACTTTGCTCGATCCGCTGCACGCCGAAATCAACGCGGACCTCGATAAGCTGTCTTATCGCATTACCGCTCTCGCCCAGCGCCCCGACTTGTCCGCTTCCGAACGCAAGAGCATGCAGGAGCTTTTGAGCCAGTGGCAGATTTGCAAGGAACACGCCAAGGATACTATCGACGTCGGTCAAAGCGACGCGGCGATGGCGACGATGATGCTCGGTCAGACCGATGAAACCTTCAAGGCCGTCGACGCCACCTTCCAAAATCTGTCGAACGAGATGTCGGAAACCGCGCTCGGTCTGAGCAATCGGCTCTATTCCGATGCCGAGGTTAACAAAAATCTCGTTATTCTGGTGACGATCATCGGTTTTCTGATCAGCGGACTGGTCGCCATTATAGTCGGTCAATCCATCGTAAGGCCCATAGAAGCCGTCACCGATTCGATGCAACGCCTTTCGGCCGGCGAGATCGACGTCGAGGTCGGGCACGGCCACCGCCGCGATGAGATCGGCCGAATGGTCGAGGCCATCGAGGTGTTTCGGAAAAACATCATCGATCGGCACGCCATGGAGCAAACGCTCACCGAAGCAATCGAGGCGATATCCGAAGGATTCGCGCTTTACGATGCGGACGACAGGATTGCCGTTTGCAACACGCGCTACAGGGAAATGTTTTCCTATGGCCGTGAAACATCGATGGTCGGAACACCGTTCCAGACGATCGCCGCGAACGCCGTCGGCTTGATTGCAGACGCGCAAAGCAACCCCGAGCACTGGATCGCCGAGCGAGTGGCAGCGCATCGTGATCCGGGTGCTTCGCACCTCCAGCACCGATCGGACGGGCGATGGATTCGCGTCAGCGAGCGGCGCACCGCGCAAGGCGGCGTGGTGGCGATTTACGGGGACATCACCGAACTCAAGCACCGGGAGGCGGAGCTGGACAATCTCGTGCATGAGATTGCGGTCGCGCGCGATGCTGCGGAAACGGCCAATCGCGCCAAGTCGCAGTTCCTCGCCAACATGAGCCACGAGCTGCGCACGCCGCTTAACGCTATCATCGGCTACAGTGAAATCCTTCAGGAGGACGTGGCCGATCTCGGAAGGGACAACCTCGTTCCCGACCTGAGGAAGATCGAGGAGGCGGGCCGCCACCTGCTCGGTCTGATCAACGACATCCTCGATTTGTCGAAGGTCGAGGCGGGCCGTATCGATATTTTACTCGAAGACGTCGAGATCGTTCCGCTGCTCGAAGAGGTGCGTGCGATCATCGATCCGCTTGCGGAAAAGAACGGCAATGCGGTCAAGTACTGCTTGGCGGACAACCTCGGCAGCATGCGCACCGACCGCACCAAGCTCAAACAGAGCTTGCTCAATATCCTCAGCAACGCCAACAAGTTCACGCAGAACGGCCGCGTCACGCTGGCAGCGGAACGCATCCAAAACGGCCGGACCGCCACACGCTTTGCCATTTCCGACACCGGCATCGGCATGAGCGAAGAACAGCTCGGCCGGCTGTTTCAGGCGTTCAGCCAGGCGGAGACCACGACATCCCAAAAATACGGCGGCACCGGTCTTGGGTTGGTGATCACGCGGAACTTTTGCCAACTCTTGGGCGGCGACGTTACCGTCGTGAGCAAGCCCGGCGAAGGGTCGACCTTCACCATCACCTTGCCGGACCGTCCCGCGACCCAGCCGCATTTCAGATCCATCGACGCCCCGCAAATCGCAGGCGAGGTGGAAAATGCCACCACGGTGCTGATCGTCGACGACGATCCGGCCGCTCGCGACCTGCTGACGGCTAATCTGAAAGGCGCCGGATACCGCCTCGTTCAGGCCGCGAGCGGCACCGAAGCGCTCAATCTTGCGCGTACGGTGCGGCCGGACGCGATCACGCTCGACGTTTTGATGCCCAAGCCGGACGGCTGGGATGTTTTGAAGGCGCTCAAGGCCGACGCCCAACTGCGCGACATTCCGGTGATTATGGTCACGGTGCTTTCCGAACG
>JBPYFG010000178.1:0-2815 GCA_051986365.1 Xanthobacteraceae bacterium | reverse complement strand
TGCAATGGCGCTGGCGTGGGCTTTCGCGCTGGCGCGACCGGGGGCAGCGGCGGCGGCGCGGGAATCCGATTCAGGATTTCAGAATTGGCGGCTTGCAGCGATGTAATCTGGTGCGCCATCTGGTCTTGCGCGGCGGAGAGTTGCTCGACGCTTTGCTGAAGCGCGGTCAGACTGCGCGATATTTGTTGCACCTGCTCGGGGTCAAAGGAGGGGGCGGCGGGCTCTTTGGGTGCCGCCGCGTCTGACGCGGTCTGGGCAACGGGTATTACCCGTATCCCCTGCGGCGTCTCTACCACGGGCAGCGGTGCAGGCGAGGCGTCGCGAGCCCCTTGCGGTTTCGTCCAGCCAAGCTCTTGAACCCAACTCGCGATCATCTGCTTTGCTTCGGGGGACCAGCCGAGTTCTGGCGCCTTTGTCGCGACTATCTGTTTGGTCGCCTCGCCGTACGACTGCCAAGCCATGGTGCCGGCGACGGCGAAACAAATCACCACGAAATAACGGACCAAGGCTCGCAGCACGCCCGTTTTAGTTTGGTTCTCTATTCGCTTGGCCTGAGCGTCTAACGCCAAGAGGCGATAATAAATTGTCGATCGTTCCGAGGTCTCGTAGTCGAGGTGATGGCTGATCCGTAAAAGCAGACTATGCAAATCCTCCACGGGCCTGTGTTGATCGCTTGCGCGGCCAAGATCCGAAACAGAGGCGTGCTCATCTAGTTTCTGGCCGAAATCGGCCGGAGCACTGGTTGACCCAGGCGCGTCTATTTTCGCAGGCATTTCATCAGCAGAGTTCATGGGCGTCCCTTTAATCAATCATTGATCAGAATAGGCGCTGCGGCTTTCTTCTTCGGTGCGATGGCCGCAGGCGCGGCCTGCGGCGCCCCGTTCGACACCATGGGTGTGGGCGCCGGCTCTGTCGGCCGCCGTCGCGGCAATGGCGTTGGTGAAGACTTTGCGCGGTGGTGATTAGGGCTGCTGCCAGTGACGTGGCTCAGCCAAGTCGTGAAATTGTGCGCGATTTCGGAAAGCGGTGATCGTGCTTCGTCCGGTGTCGGAGTCTGTGAACGAACCGCTCCAACTGTCAAAAGCAGAAATGAGAGAGCAAGCGTTGAGGCCCCTATTGCTTTCCCCCGCACGACAGTCCCCGTCCGGCAGCGTGCGCTTAGCACATGCCGTTGCGAGGTTACTCGGAATTAGGGCGGTGCTTGGGCGTAGTCCGGGCAAAACTGAAGCCGGTTCCAACCTCATAAGGCCGTCTGCCACTCCACCGGCACGTGTTCGTAACCGGTCGCGGTCTTGATCAAATGGCCGCAGGCGGGGAAGGGGAAGTGATAGCCGGTGACCAGCATGCGGTCAGCGGCAGCGCGATCGAAAAGCTTTTTGCGGGTTGCGACCGCGGCGGCGCCGTCGATGTCGAAGCTTGCCTGCCAATCTGGATGGCGCGCGAACACCGCCGGATGCTGGGCGGTGTCGCTCAAGACTAACAAGGACTGATCGCCGGAATGAACGGCAAAGACGGTGTGGCCGGGCGTGTGTCCCGCCGCGGGTATCGTGACGATACCGGGTGCGACTTCCTTGCCGGGCTCGAATTGCGTCACCTGCTTGGCGATGTCGGCGAAAATCCGCCGCTGATTGAGAAATACGACCTTCAGACCCGCAGCTGCGCCGTTGAGATTGCCGTCATCCATCCAATAGGCCCATTCCGGCGCCGGGACCATGATCTCGGCGCGCGGAAAGATCAGCGCGTTATCCTTGTCCTTGATGCCGTTGATGTGGTCGGGATGAAAATGCGAGATGACGATCGTGTCGACCTCTTTCGGGTCAATTCCTGCGGCCGCGAGATTGTCGCGCAGCACCCCGGCTGACGGCGCGATCTGTCCGCCGGTGCCGGTGTCGAGGAGCACGAGCCGTTTGCCGGTATTGACGATCAGCGTGGTGAATGGCGTCGCCAGCTTGTCGTGCGGCATGAAAGCAGCGTCGAGCGCCTGCTCGACTTCCGCGAACGGCGCATTGGCGATGAACTTGTCATCGATCGGGCGATACCAGATGCCGTCATAGAGCGCGGTAAGCTCATAGGAGCCGATTTTGTAGCGATAGACCCCCGGCGCCGGGGCATTGCGAAGCGGCGCTTCGGCCCGTGCGGCTTTGGCCGAGACAGCGAGCGTCGCCGCCGCGGCGGTCCCAAAAAGGTTACGCCTCGTTACTTCCGGCATTTCGAAATCCTTTACTCTGCCGCCGCCCCGGTCCGCATTGGATAATAACCAAATCGCCGCGCCGGTATTCCCTGTGCTTGCGGCCAAAGCGCGCGGCGGAGACCCCGCGCAGCTGCGAGCGTTTTTACAGCGATCCCAGGGCATTTCGCAGCGGCGCGCTCGGTATCGCCATCAACCCGATGAACGGTTGGCTCAATTCCAAGATCAGGAAAATCGCGCACGCAGCCGACAAGGCAAATAGCGAAAGGCAAGTGAACACCGTCACGTTCAAAGGCGCTTGTCGCGGTGTTATGGACAGCGCTGATAGGTCTTTAAATCTTCGAACGACCGCCCCATCGCCGCGCGATCTTGGCCAAGCGGTCGCACCACGATATTAACGGTTTGGGTCTTCTCCGGGAGCGATGCGCTGGTGCAAAACGCATGCACTGCGTAATTGATGCCGGCCGATCCCGACGTCTGCACAATGAAGCGTACCGAGCAGCTGCCGGCGCCATCGCCATATTTGGCCGGCTCGATCACGACGTTGTTTTTGTCTTTTGCGGTGCATCGTTCGGCCGTTTCGGCCCAGGTGCCCAGCATGACGTTCGGAAAAGTGAGGAGACGGAT
>JBPYFG010000177.1:0-2717 GCA_051986365.1 Xanthobacteraceae bacterium | reverse complement strand
CACCGACTGTTCAGTGTGTGGCAGGCATATGGTTCGCTCGTACTGCCGGAGGGCGTATGAAAGATGTCGTCGTGATCGGCGCTGGCAAAATAGGCGCCACCGTCGCCGGGCTGCTCGCCTCGACTGGCGACTACCAAGTGACCCTGGCAGATCGCTCGCCCGAAGTTCTTGGCAACCTCGACCGAGACGAGCGCATTCGCGTCATGGCTGCGGATGTCGAGGACAGCTTAAAGCTGGTCGATCTGCTGAACGGGCAATTTGCCGTGCTCAATGCCGCCCCCTTCCGTCTGACGAAGCCCATCGCGGAAGCGGCCCGAGCGGCCGGTACCCATTATCTCGACTTGACGGAGGATGTGGTGAGCACACGCCGTGTGAGGGAGCTCGCCGCCAATGCTAACACTGCCTTCATCCCTCAATGCGGGCTCGCTCCGGGCTTCGTGTCCATCGTGGCCTTCGACATGGCGAAGGGTTTCGAGGTGCTCGACACTGTCAGACTGCGGGTCGGGGCGCTCCCTCAATATCCCTCCAACGCCATCAACTACAACCTGACCTGGAGCACGGATGGCGTCATCAACGAATACTGCGAGGCCTGTGAAGCGATCGTGAATGGCGTGCGCCGCGAGGTGCCGCCGCTGGAGGAGCGGGAGGAATTTTCGGTCGATGGCGTTACCTACGAGGCGTTCAACACTTCGGGCGGCGTCGGGACCCTTTGCGACACGCTCGAAGGGAGGGTCCGCACTCTCAATTACCGCACGATTCGCTATCCGGGCCATGCGGCGATCATGCGCGCGCTCCTCAACGACCTGCGCCTGCGCGATCGCCGGAATGTGTTGAAAGATATCTTGGAGCACGCGGTACCAACGACCCTGCAGGATGTGGTGATCATCTTTGTCACCGTCAGCGGCCACAAGAAAGGCCATCTCGTTCAGGAGACCTACGCGAACAAGATCTACAGCCGCGATGTGGACGGCCGGACATTGAGCGCCATTCAAATCACGACGGCCGCTGCGATCTGTACGGTCCTCGATCTGCTTGCGACCGGCCAGCTTCCACAGAGCGGGTTCATCCGTCAGGAGGACATACCGCTGAAGGTTTTCTTAGAGAACCGTTTCGGCGACGTTTATGCCAACCCGGAAACGAGTGTTCCACATCAACGCTTCGGAGGCTCAGGACGATAATGGACGCTGCCTTGGTCCAACCCACTTCGGTTCGTGACGAAGCGCTCGGCATCCTGTCCCGGCTTGGGGTGCCGCAGAGTGCCTTCGCACGCGAGGGAGCTTTGGCCTCATCGCCGATCACGGGCGAACTCATAGCCTATGTCCGGACCACAAGCCCGGACGAGGTGAGCACAGTCACAGGCCGGGCCACTGAGGCATTTAACGCTTGGCGCAACGTCCCGGCGCCGCGGCGCGGAGAGTTCGTGCGGGTTCTCGCGGAGGAATTGCGCGCTACCAAGGATGACCTCGGCCGGCTCGTGACGCTTGAGACGGGCAAGATCGTGTCCGAAGGACTCGGCGAGGTCCAGGAGATGATCGATATTTGCGACTTTGCCGTCGGGTTGTCGCGGCAGCTCTACGGCCGCACCATCGCGACCGAGCGCGCCGACCACCGGATGATGGAGACTTGGCATCCGCTCGGCGTCTGTGGCGTCATCTCTGCTTTCAACTTCCCCGTGGCGGTGTGGTCCTGGAATGCGGCTCTCGCTTTCGTCTGCGGCGACCCGGTGGTGTGGAAGCCATCCGAGAAGACTCCCCTCACGACGCTGGCCACACAGGCGGTCGTCGAGCGCGCGATGCGGCGATTTGGCAACGCGCCCGACGGCCTCTCCGGGGTGGTGATCGGCGGCCGCGATATTGGCCAAGCTCTCGTCGCCGACGCCCGAGTGGCGGTGGTATCGGCTACGGGTTCGACCGCAATGGGCCGCGACGTCGGCCCGCGTCTCGCCGCCCGCTTCGCCCGAGCGATCCTTGAGCTCGGCGGCAACAACGCTGCCATCGTCGCGCCCTCGGCCGATCTCGATCTGGCAGTCCGCGCCATCGCCTTCGCGGCCATGGGTACGGCGGGCCAGCGCTGCACGACGCTGCGGCGGTTGTTCGTGCATGACAAGGTCTATGAGCGTCTAGTGCCGCGGCTCTCACAGGTCTACGCCTCGGCCAAGGTCGGCGATCCGCGCGAGGAAAGAACGCTCGTCGGTCCGCTCATCGACCGGCGCGCCTTCGAGAGCATGCAGCGGGCGCTGGAAGAGGCGCGTGAGGCTGGCGGCATCCTGCATGGTGGGGAGCGCATCGCGGGGATCGGCGGTGAGAATGCCTATTACGTACATCCCGCTCTCTGCGAGATGCCGGGGCAGACTGGTCCGGTATTACGCGAAACCTTTGCGCCGATTCTCTACGTGATGCGTTATTCCGAACTTGGTGAGGCCATTCGGTTGCACAACGCTGTCGGCGCGGGCCTCTCCTCTTCCATCTTTACGCTCGATGTGCGCGAGGCAGAGAGATTTGTTTCGACGGCGGGCTCGGACTGCGGTATCGCCAACGTGAACATTGGGCCTTCGGGAGCCGAGATCGGCGGCGCCTTTGGCGGCGAGAAGGAGACCGGCGGCGGTCGCGAGGCCGGCTCCGACGTGTGGAAGGCCTATATGCGTCGGGCCACCAACACGGTCAATTTCGGGATGCAGCTTCCGCTCGCGCAGGGCGTGAGGTTCGACATTGAAGAGT
>JBPYFG010000176.1:0-5975 GCA_051986365.1 Xanthobacteraceae bacterium | reverse complement strand
GCTGGTTTGAGGCGCATTGGCCGGTCGCCAATGCCGATGGCGCCGATACGGACATTGCGAAATTTTTGCTCCATTGCGTCGAATGTCACTGCGGCCGCCGCCAGGGCAAAATCGCCGCGGCGGCGGGCGAATTCGCGGAAGCCGAAACGGCGCTGTTTCGGCCATGCAGGGAACCGAATTTTGGTAACGATCTCGTCGGATCGCAGAGCGGTGATCAGCGCACCACGGAAGAAATCCGCAGCGGCAATTACGCGCGGCCCTGCGCTGCCGCGCGCCACGATGTTCGCATCGCAGGTGACGGCGATGCCGGGCAGCTCCGCGGCAGGATCGGCATGAGCCAGGCTACCGCCGACCGTGCCGCGATTGCGGATCTGATAATGGGCGATGTGTTCGACCGCCGCGACCAGAAGCGGATGCTCCTGGCGCAACCGCGGATCCTCCAGAATATCGCGCCAGCGCACCATGGCGCCGAGCACAACTCCCGTATCGGTGATCTCGATGTGCCGCAGTTCGGAGAGCTTGCGCAAATCGACGAGCAGCGTCGGCATTGTGAGCCGAAAGGCCAGCATCGGCACAAGACTTTGGCCGCCAGCAATCGGTTTTGCCTCGCCGCCATGCGCGGCCAGAAGCGCAACGGCTTCGGCGATGCTGGCCGGACAGGCGTAGTCGAAGGATGGAAGCTTCATGAGCGTTCCAGGACGTGGATCGTAGTGCAGAGAATGGCGTGCCAACGGTCGAATCCGCCGAAATAGCGGAAATTCGGCTGATTTCCGTAGCGCTCGCGCCAGGGCCGGTCAATGGACGGTCTGCGCGATGCCAAAGCCTCCGAGTTCTGCTAGTTTTGGCGCAACAGCGAAAGCTTCAACACACACCCGCTCCGCTTAGTGGAGGAAACCAATGCTCAAGCGAACGCCGCCGAATGGCAAGAATGGCAAGAAACACAATGGCGGCGGCGAAAACGGGAAGACGCCGGCGCACGTTAGAGAGCTGCCGAAAATCACCATCCAGACTGACACGCGCGAGATCTTGGCGCATGCCGCCAAGGAGAAGCGCGACGACTACTTCATCGTCGACGTCGATGCGCATGTGACCGAGACCGCGTTTTGGTCGGAGATCATCGATCGCATGGACAGTGACGTCTATCGGCAGATGGCGCGGGCGTTCAAGGATCGTGGCGGCTCGCCGCCGGGGCTACTCAATGCCACGCCGGGATTTCTGCATCAGGACGTATTCGGGCGCATTCCGCACCAGCAGCGGCTCGCTGAGAGCGTGCCGGGCGGCCGGACGCACGCGCAAGTGACGCTGGTGCAGCGCGCGATGGACTCGATGGGCATCGACTATATGGTCGTGTTCCCCACGCCGATGCTGGTGCTCGGCATGCACCCGCAGGTCGAGACCGAGGTCGTGATTGGCAATGCCTTCAACAAATGGCTGACGGAAGAAATCCTGCCACAGGACCCGCGCATTAAGGCGATGCTGTACCTGCCGTTCAATCATCCCGAAGCCTGCGTGAAAGCAGTTGAGATGTACGCCGATGATCCGGGAGTTATCGGCTACTCAGTCACCTCAACGCGTTTCCGCGCCGTCAATCACGACAGTTACATGCCGCTTTACTCGGCGATCCAGGCGACCGGCAAACCGCTCGCCTTCCATTCCGGATTCCATTGGGGCGATCAGTCGATGCAGCAGTGCAATCGCTTCATCTCGATGCACTCGATCTCGTTCGTCTATTACAATCTCATCCATCTCACGAACTGGATCATCAACGGGCTGCCCGAGCGCTTCCCCAAGCTCAATGTGTTGTGGATCGAGAGCGGGCTCGCGTGGGTGCCGTTCCTGATGCAGCGGCTCGATTCCGAATACATGATGCGATCGTCCGAGGCGCCGCTGCTCAAGCGCCGGCCGAGCGAATACATCGCCGATATGTATTTCACCAGCCAGCCGCTGGAGCGTTCGAATCTCAAGCTCACGGAGGCGGCGTTCGATGCGATCCATGCCGAGACACAGCTGTTGTTTGCTTCCGACTGGCCGCACTGGGATTTCGACCTGCCGAATTCAATCACGAGCCTGCCGTTCCTGAACGAACGGGCCAAGCGCAACATTCTGGGTTTTAATGCAGCCCGGCTGTTCAACCTGGAAGTGCCCAAGCACAAGCTCGCCAAGACGAAACCGGCGCCGGCAAGCCGCGTGCCGGTGACCGCCTAGGCCGGCAATGCTTGCAGCAACAAAGCGAGCGGGCCCCAAACGCGCGGTCAAGCGGCCGGCAAAAACGGCCGAGCGCATAGCCGCGGCTGACTTCTGCGTCCGCGTACGCGAGGCGCTCAAGCGCGGTACGCCGGATGACATTACGGACAAGGCCCTGGCGCAGGTGTTGACCGCCGCGGTCAAAATCTATGCCGCCAAGGTGGAGCGGCGCGGACACGATGTGGCGCCGTTTACGCCCGGTAAAGTGACCGCAACCGAAACCGTGGTGACCGCCTGCGGCATGATTCGCGCCGCCGATCTCAACATGTTCGACGTGGCAATCTGGTTTCATCGACCGCAGGGGATCGAGTAGCGAGCCAAGGGCGACCGGCCTCGGCGCCGCATAACTTTGAGACGGAGATTTGGATGCAAGAAGTGGCAATTGGCAAACTGGCTGATATCGCCGATGGCGACTATCGAATCTTCGCTGTCGATAAGCTCGAGGTCGGCATCTTTCGCACCGGCAGCGACGTGCTTGCCTACGAGAACGTGTGCCCGCATGCCGGCGGCCCGGTCTGTCAGGGCAAGATTTTCAACCAGGTCGAGGAAGTGATCGCGGCGGACAAGAAAAGTGCGGGCCTGCGGTTCGGCAAGCAGCGCCACATCGTCTGCCCTTGGCACGGCTACGAATTCGATCTCGCCACCGGTTGCCACCCGGGCGATCCGTCGATGCGCCTGACGCCGGTTCCGGTCGCCGTCCGTAACGGGCACATTTATGTCAGCATCGGCTGATTGTGGTTTATTGCTGCCACCGCGTGCGAGCGCAGCGTAAATGGTGCACGACTGGCATGTTGCGCTGACGTCAGTTCTGTTCGCCCAACATCTCGGCGGCAATTTTTTCGGCGACCATGATGGTGGGGATATTGGTGTTGCCGCGCGGGATCGTCGGCATGATCGACGCATCGATCACGCGAAGCCCGGCGACGCCGTGAACCCGGCCCGCGGCATCGGTCACCGCCCCACGATCGTCGGCTCTGCCCATGCGGCAGGTGCCGGTCGGATGAAACGTGCCGGCAACGTTTTGCCGGATGTGCTCCGCCAGCGCGTCGTCATCCGCCGCTAGCGCGGCAAGATCTACTTTGCGATCGGCGAGCGTGGCAAAGATCGGCGACGCAAGTGCCGGCACGGCATCAATGAGCGCGGCGACAGCCGCACTCTTGAGGTTGTTTGCCGGCGTAATGCGATTGAGCCGCCGCAATCGATCGTCGAACTTTACCGGAAACGTCAGCCGCGTCATGGCCCGCACCGCATCATGCGCCAGAATCTCCACGCAGCGGTGAAAACCCGCCATGAAGCGCTTGAGATCAAGCTCGTGGCCGATGAAATTGAACTCGACCAGCGGATGAACTGCAGGATCGGCCGCCACTAGCGACACGCGCCCGCGGGCCATCGGCTTGAGCAGTGACGGCGCCAGATTTGCGACCTGATGGCCGAGCGGACTCCACGACGTCTTGCATTGGACGTTGATGTACATGTCCGCCGCCGGCGCACCGGGCAGCCCGGAAGAGTAACGGAACGCCGTCATCGGATGCGGCCGGATGTCGCTCGATTGCCGCGCGCCGGGCTTTTGCAGAAGCCCGACAAAGAGGATGGCGTGGTTCGACAGGTTTTCGCCGACGGCGGGCAAATCGGCGCGCACCGCAATGCCGAGATCGCGCAGCGCGGGCGCAGCTCCAACTCCAGCGCGCATCAGAAAGACGGGCGAATGGATACCGCCCAGCGCGACGATGACCTCGCGAGCGAAAAATTCCTTTTGCTCGGCGCCGATCCCCGCCCGCACGCCGGCGACGCGCCGGCCGTCGAACACAAGCCCGGTCACGAATGCGTTGCAGACGATGCTGAGATTGTCGCGGCGCCGCACATCGGCAGCGAGATAGCAAATCGCTGCTGAGGCGCGCCGCCGTGGCCAGTTGCTCATCGGGACCGCGCCATAGCCGTCGCGAAAATCACCGTTCATATCGGCGATGAATGAGATCTGCCGTTCCTGTGCGAAAGCATTCACGGCTTTGGCCAGCGGCGCCCATTCGTCCGGTTTGGTCCGCCGGATCGGGACCGGGCCCGCTGTGCCATGGAGCGGCCCGTCAAAATCCCAGTCGTTTTCCAGCTTGCAGTAGTAAGGAAGGACGCTGTCCCAGCCCCATCCTGCTGCGCCAAGCGCTTCCCATTCGGCGTAATCGTCAGGCGTGCCGCGATGGGCCACCATGCCCATCACCGTCGACCCGCCGCCGATGACGCGTCCTTGAGCAAACCCGACCGGTGGCGAGTTGTGCTTGCGCCGCCAATGCACTTTGAGGTCGGGCCAGAAATAAGCGTCGTTGTAATAAGACCGCGGATAAGAATCGAGCACGTCAGCGGGCTCACTGCCGGGCGGCGTGTCGCGCCCCGCCTCCAGCAACAGAACCTTGGTTGCCGACCGCGCTGAAAGCCGGTTGGCCAACACGCAGCCGGCCGCGCCGGCGCCGACAATGATGACGTCGAATGCCGGGGTCATCGCAACACTCCTCCCGGTACCGATGCGGCCGTGATCCGATTGAACATGCCCGCCTCATGCTTTACTTGATCAAGCGACACAAGCCATTTGAAGCAGCGGCTCCAGGATCAAGAACATGGTAGGCAAGCTTGAGCAGGCGCAGCGGGACCTCCATGGCGTGATCGCCGCGATCGCGACCGCTGTCGACCCTAGAGGCGAGCCCGACTGTGCGCGATCGATCGCGCTGGCGCGCTTTCTTCTGACTAACGGCTGCGACGGCCTCAACGTGCTTGGCACCACGGGCGAGGCTACATCGTTCTCGCTCGATCAGCGGCGCCGCGTCATGAACGCCTATGCGGAGAGCGGTCTGCCGCTCACCCAAATGATGGTCGGAACCGGAGCCGCCGCGCTCGCCGACGCGATCGCGCTGACCCGGCACGCCGCCGAACTGGGTTTCGCTGGCGCCCTCGTCCTGCCGCCGTTTTACTACAAGGGAGTATCGGACGATGGCCTTGTCGCGGTCATCGAGGCTATTTTGTCGGCAACCGCCGCGCGACCCATTCCGCTTTACCTCTATCATTTTCCCGCTCAATCGGGACTGCCGTGGCACGTGGTCCTCGTCCGCCGGCTTCTTGAGAGCTTCGGCGGCCGCATTGTCGGCCTGAAAGATTCCTCGGGCGACATGGCTTACGCCCGTGAGGCGGCCGCTATCGCCCCCGGCTTTCGCGTGTTTCCGTCCACCGAAGCGGCCTTGCCTGAAGCCCGCTCGGGCCCGTTCGCGGGGTGCATCTCGGCAACCGCCAATCTCAACGCCGATCTTTGCGCGCGCGCTTACCGCTCCGGTGACAGCGCAGCCCTCTCCGAAGCGGTCGCGATCCGCAAATTATTCGATGGCAAGCCCCTGGTACCGGGAATAAAAGCGCTGCTCGCGCATATCCACGGCGATTCGCATTGGGCACGCGTCGCGCCGCCGTTGTTCGGATATCCTGCCGCCGACCGCGCGGCCGCAATTGCCGGCTATGACACCCTGCGCGCTAAACGTGTCGCTTAACCCGCGTGCTGAATAGTTGAAGTGTGTTCGCCGCGGCCCTCCTTTTGATCGATGTTTTTCACCCGCGCCGTTGACGGTATCTAGCCAAGACCCTATAAGCCCCGCTCTCGGTCACCATCTCTTGTGTCCACCACGTATGGCCAATACGAAATCTGCAAAGAAAGCCGCACGCCAAGCCGCACGCCGCACCGTCATCAATAAATCGCGGCG
>JBPYFG010000175.1:0-9716 GCA_051986365.1 Xanthobacteraceae bacterium | reverse complement strand
GGTTGGTTTCGCCCCCGGCCATGAAGCGCGGCAGATAGGGTTGCCGCTCGATCATTTCCTTTGGCGGGAACCAGTCCGGCCATTCCTTCATGCGGCTGATGCGTTCGGAGCCGGACCAGGTGAAGCCCTCGCGCCCAACGCCGACGCCGTAACGGATCGCTCTGCCATTGCCGAGCACGAAATACAGGTAAGTGTTCGGCGTATCGATGATGATCGTGCCGGCCGGCTCGTTGGTGCTGAAATCGACGATCTGGCGGCGAAAGCGCTGCGGCAGCTCTTTAGCTGGGCCCTGCTCGGGCTGATCTTCCGGCGGCAATGAGGCAATGACATTTGAGCCGGCGCGCGGGGGCGCGGCACTGCTGCCCGGCCGGTAATCTGCCGGCGGCGCGGCGTCGCGAACCGAACCGGTCACGTCGGCGTAACCTGAGGTCGCAGCGACATCGCCGGGCGGCCGATCGATCGGCCCGCCAGTGACGACCGGCAAGGGCTGCGGCGGAAAAAGCGGGCGGCCGACCGGCGGCGCCACGTAAACCTCTTCGCCCGGAGTGGGCTGCACATAGCGCGGATCAATCGGGGCACCCTGAGCATCGCGGTAAACCGGCGGCCCGTCCCGATAAACGGGTACTGGCGCCGGCGGATAGTCCGAGGGCGGATAATATTGCGCTGCGGCACCATAGGCCGAGGCGGACAGCGCCAACGCAATAATCGCAAAGCTTAAGCCTGACCGCAAAGAGACCCCCCGCTCGACCACCATGATGTCCCCAAATACCAGCCCAGTTTCGCTGCGACATTAGGCGGGAAGAAGGCGAAAACCCCAGTTCCCTGGCCGCTTTTCGGCCCTGAACCGCCCGTTCGCGGGCATGGTGAATACCCCGTAACTGATGTGAGGTATACTCTTCCAATGGTATAGAATTTCTCATCATAGAGACCCTCACGGCGGAGGCGGAAATGACGCGTACAGGTTTGTGGGCCCTCCTGCTGGTCTTGACCGCTTCGACCCCGCTCCGCGCGCAAAATTCCGAAGCGCTCAACGACATCAAGGCGAAGATCTGGGAGGCACAATTGGCGCAGCGAAATTTTGCCGGCGGGCTGCGCCATTGCAATGAGCTGAATGGAACGAATTTCTATTTCGAGCAGCGCGATCGCGTGCTCAATCTGCAGGATTATCGCCGCTCGCTCGATAATCTGGCGGCGCAAGGAGCTTACAATCCCGAAACCAGGCGTCCCTGGAACAGACAGGACGCCGACGCCCGTTGGGCGCAGGTGCAGAAGGACGCCGTTACCCACCAAGCCAATTGCGCCGCAGTCGCCAGCCTGCCGTTCCTGGAAAAGAAGCTGAAGGAGTTGGAGCAGCAGTCAGGCACAACAGGCACACCGGTCGGCGCGGCTTCCAAGTAAAGACGCGGGCTTTTCCAGTCCACCTCTGCGCGGACGACATGCCCCGCCGCCTCGCGGTGTGTTAGAACTCGCCGCCATTTGATCTAAAATTCATCCGACAGGGGCAGTAGAATGGATTGGACGGAGCGGCGGGAGCGCTTGCGCGCGCTTATCGCGGGACCGCGTTGCATCTATCCGGGATCGGTCTACGACGCGATCTCGGCCCGCATCGCTGAAGATCTCGGCTTTGAAGCCGGCATGTTCGCCGGCTCGATCGCCTCATTCACGGTGCTCGGCGCACCCGATGTGGTGGTATTGACACTGACCGAGTTCGCGCAGCAGGCCTATCGCATCAATCGCGCCGGCAAATTACCGCTGCTGGTCGATGCTGATCACGGCTACGGAAATGCGCTGAGCGTCAAACGCACCGTCGAGGAACTTGAAACCGCCGGCGTCGCCGGCATGACCATCGAGGACACCGCGCTGCCGACCGGGTACGGCGCGAGCGGGCCGACGTTGATTCCGATCGCGGAGGGCATCGGCAAGATGAAAGCGGCGCTGGCTGGCCGACAGGACAAGCGGCTGGTCATCGTCGGCCGCACCAGCGCCATAGCGATCACAGGCGTCGAGGACACCATCGCGCGGCTGAAAGCCTACGAGCAGGCCGGCGTCGACATGCTGTTCATGGCTGGCGTCAAGACCCGGGCGCAGCTCGACGCAGTGGCTAGCGCTGTCAAGTTGCCGCTGTTTCTCGGCAGCCCGGGTGCTGAGCTTTACGACCTCGACTATCTGAGCGCGCGCAATGTTCGTGTTTGCCTGCAAGGTCACCTGCCGTTCATGGCCGCTGTGAATGCAGTCTACGAAACCATGAAGGCGCTGCGTGCCGGCACGCCGCCGGCCAATATAAAATCCGTCGCATCGCCCGATCTGATGAAACAAGTGACGCGTCAGGCCGACTATGCGCGGTGGTCAAAGGAGTTTTTAAGCGCGAGTCTGGCGGGCGGGTGAGCGCGATGTGACTGCGGCCGGGCTTGATCGCGGCGCATAGCGTCAACACATAGCGAGAACTGGCATCTTGCCTGATGCCTTACCTAGGCCGCAAAATCGCAATGGAGTCTGCCGCTGCGAGCGGGAATGAAAAATGCCGTCCCTCAGCAATTGGAAAGTACCATCCGCGGTGCAGCCAAAGCCCGACGACTACGGCTATGATCTCGATCTCGCATTGTCGTGCGTGGTCGGGCTGCATGCCACGGTACCTTCAGACGCGTTCACGGCGGAGACCCTCGGCACCGAGCGCGCCGGCAACGGCGTATTCATTCGCGGCAATGGCCTAGTCCTGACCATTGGCTATTTGATCACCGAAGCCGACACGATCTGGATCGCGCTGAACGATGGACGCTCGGTGCCCGGCCACGTGCTTGGCTATGACCAGGAAAGCGGCTTCGGCCTGGTGCAGGCATTGGCCAAGCTCGATGTCCCGTCGCTCGAAATCGGCGACTCGGCCGCGGCTTCGATCGGCGAGCGTGTCGTTGTCGGCGGCTTTGGCGGACGGCAGCGCTCGGTGGCAGCGCGCATCGTCGCCAAACAAGAGTTCGCGGGCTACTGGGAATACGTGCTCGAAGAAGCGATCTTCACCGCGCCGGCGCATCCGAATTGGGGCGGCACCGCCTTGATCGGACCGGCCGGCGACCTCGTCGGCATCGGCTCACTGCAGCTGCAGCACGCCGCCGAGCGGGGTCAGACCCAGAACATCAACATGATGGTGCCGATCGATCTGTTGAAGCCGATCGTCGACGATCTCATGAAGTTCGGACGCCGCAATGCGCCGCCGCGGCCGTGGCTTGGCCTTTACGCCACCGAAGTCGAGAATCGCCTGGTCATTGTCGGTCTCGCCGATCGCGGGCCGGCGAAGAAAGCGGACCTGCGCACCGGCGACATCGTGATTTCGGTTGCCGGCAAGGACGTACGCGATCTCGCCGGTTTCTTCCGCCGCATCTGGGCGCAAGGGCAGGCTGGTGTGGAAATCCCGCTGACCATCTATCGCGACGGCGAGACGATGCAGGTGCGCATCAAATCGGGCGAGCGCAGCCGATTTCTCAAAGGCCCGAGCCTACATTGATCTCTGCAAACAGAGCTTGCAGCCCTTCGCGATAGGTCGGATAGCGCAGCGTAACGCCGAGGTCGCGCTTGAGCTTGGCATTGCGCACGTGCCGGCACTCCTGCCAGAAGCTCAGCGCCATTTCCGACATGGACGGCGCGGACTGCGCAAACGGAATTTCCGTCGGCGGCGCGCGACCCATCAACTGCGCGGCGAACACGATCGGATCGGCGGGCGGCGACGGCTCGTCGTCGGCGACGTTGAAAACGCCGCTGGCGCGGCGCGCGAAAGCGGCCTCGATCGCCTGCGCGATATCGCCGACGTGAATACGATTGAAAACCTGTCCCGGCTTGACGATGCGGCGCGCTTTGCCGCGTGCGAGCGCAACGAGCGCATTCTGTCCGGGACCGTAAATGCCGGCGAGACGCAATGCCGCGACGGGGACGCCTTGTTGCGCGCCGAACTGTTGCCACGCCTGCTCGGCGGCGACACGCCAGCGGCTGCGCTCCGATCTCGGGGCTGGCGGCGTTTGCTCGTCGACCCAGCCGCCGCCGTGGTCGCCATAAACTCCCACCGTCGAGAGATAAACAACCGCGCGCAGATTGCGTCGTTCGGCGAGTGCGCGGCCGCACGCCGCGAGCACAGGGTCGCCACTGGCGTCCGGCGGGATGGAGATAAGCGCATAGTCTGCAGCGGCGATCGCGCCATTAAGCTCGGCCGTCGTTTGCACGCCGTCAAACACAACCGCGCGCACTGCTCCGGCCCGATAAGCATTCAAAATCCCGGCACGCTCGGCGCGGCGCACGGTGCCGATGACGCGTTCGAACTTGCCGCCAAATTCCGTGACGAAGTGCTCGGCGCAATAGCCGAATCCGAAACAGACGAGTGTGGCCATTACTATCGAGCCTCGTCGAGAGCCGCGTTCCACTCCGCGCGCAGTTCCGGATCGGCCTCATTGTCGCGCCGCGTCTTGGCGCATCGCGTGAGCCGGTCGCGATCAAGCCGGCCGAGCGCCCACACCGCGACGGCGCGCACCAGCGGCGAACCATCGTCGAGCAGCCGCTCAGCTTCGATGGCGAGATTGGCGTCGCCGGAATTGCCGATCGCGATCAGCACATTGCGAACGAAACGGGCGCGCCCGATCCGCTTGACCGCGCTTTTCGCGAACAAGGCACGAAATGCGCCGTCATCGAGCCGCGCGAGATCCGCAAGCTCCGGTGCGCACAGCGCCTCGCGCGCGGCGAGTTTTGCTTCGCGGCCGGCTACTGCGAACTTGTTCCAGGGACAGACCGCGAGACAATCGTCGCAACCATAAATGCGATTGCCCATCAGCGGACGAAGTTCGCGCGGAATTTGGCCCTTATGCTCGATGGTCAGATACGAGATGCAGCGCCGCGCATCGAGTCGGTATGGCGCCGGGAATGCTGCCGTCGGACAAATATCGAGGCAGGCACGGCACTGGCCGCAATGATCGGTCTCGGGCGTGTCGGACGGCAGATCGAGCGTCGTGAACAGCGCACCGAGAAACAGCCACGAGCCGAATTGCCGCGACACTAGATTGGTGTGCTTCCCTTGCCAGCCCAGCCCGGCAGCTTCGGCCAGCGGCTTTTCCATCACCGGCGCGGTGTCGACAAAAACTTTGACCTCGCCGCCGGCGCGCTCGATCAGCAAGCGCCCGATCTGCTTGAGCCGCGATTTGATCAGGTCGTGATAGTCGTCGCCGCGCGAATAGACGGAAATAGCGCCGCGATTTCGTTCCCGGAGAACGGCAAGCGGATCGCAATCCGGCCCGTAATTGACGCCGAGCATCAGGATCGAGCGCACCTCGGACCACAGCGTCCGCGGGTCGCCGCGGCGCTCGGCATTCGCCGCCATCCACGCCATATCGCCATGCGCGCCGGCGGCGAGAAATTCCCGCAAGCGCGGCGCCGCCAGCGGGACGGCGTCGGGCCGAACGATGCCGGCGACATCAAAGTCTAATGCACGGGCGGCAGCGATCAGTTCCGCCTTAACGGCGGCGAGATCTAAAAATCGAGATCGGCGTAGGTTTTCGACGGCGCCAGGCCGGGCAGCGCCTCGGCCAACAGCCCGCGGAACGACGGCCGCGATTTGATCCTCGCGTACCAGCTCTTGGCGGTCTCGTCCTCGTCCCACGGCACATCGCCCAAATAGTCGGCGACGGACAGGTGCGCCGCCGCGCTCAGATCGGCATAGGTCAGGTTTTCGCCGGCGAGCCAGTCGCGTTTGCGAACGAGCCAGCCGATATAGGCTAGATGGTACTTGATGTTACCTTTTGCAGCACGAAGGGTTTCGGTGTCTGGCGGTCCGCCGCCGCCGGCGGGCGGCATGTAACGCTTATAGACCCGCTCCGTGACCAAGGGGCCACTCGCCTCTTCGAAGAATTTGTCGTTAAACCAGCTCATCAGGCGCCGCACCTCGACCCGCGCGCCGCGTTCGGCCGGCAGAAGGCGGCGCTCCGCCGCGGTGGCGCCGCGGGTCTCGTCGAGATATTCGGCAATCACGCCAGCGCCGGGAACCGCGAGCGCACCCTCTTCAATCAGAACGGGCGTGGTTCCCGCCGGATTGAGCATCAAGAACTCGGTGCGCCGCTCCCACACGCGCTCCTCGACGAGTTTTGGCGTCAAACCGTATTCCTCGAACACGAGGCGGACGAAACGAGAATGCGGACAAATAGGATGGTGGAACAGCGTCAACATTGCGCAGCGAGCCTTGCCGAAAAATCCGCCTTACCGCATGATCTTCCAAGAATCGTGCTCACGAAAAAACCCTAGAGGTCGGTTTTGCTTTCGTCAAAACCGGCCTCTAAAGCACCCTCGCAAAATGTAGACAGCGCGCTTTCGAACCTATTTTGCCACGCGGTCCAAGAACTTGCGCGGCAGACCAGCATATCCCTTCCGTCGTGGAGCTTACATGACTTTGGACATTATTAAGGCGATCTTCCTCGGCATCGTCGAAGGCCTGACCGAATTTATTCCGGTATCGTCGACCGGCCATCTTCTACTGGTCGGCCACTTCTTCGGTTTCGACGACGAATCCTTCGGCAAGAGCTTCGACGTGCTGATTCAACTCGGCGCCATCTTGGCGTTGTTGTCGATTTACTTCTCGCGGCTGTGGCGCCTGTTTCTCGGCATGTTCACCAATCGCGACGATCAGCGTTTCATTATCGGGGTGCTGGTCGCCTTCCTTCCCGCCATGGTGATCGGCGCCTTGGCCTACAGCACCATTAAGAGCGTGCTGTTCAATGTCTGGATTGTTTGCACAATGCTGGTGGCTGGCGGCCTCGTGCTGCTGTGGATCGACCGCCTGAAGCTTAAACCGCGTTATCACGACGCCACCAAATTTACTCTGCCGATGTATCTGGGCATCGGCGTCATGCAGTGCCTCTCAATGGTGCCGGGCGTGTCGCGCGCCGGGGCCACAATCGTCGGCGCCATGCTGTTTGGCGCCGATAAGAGGGCCGCCACCGAATTCTCGTTTTGGCTGGCGATGCCGACGATGGTCGGCGCATTCGCGTTCGAGGCCTATAAAAATCGCGGTGAGTTTACCGGCGGCAATACGCTGATCATCGCCGTCGGCTTTGCCGTCTCGTTCATCTGCGGCTGGTTCGTGGTCAAGACGCTGCTCGGCTATGTCAGCCGCCATGGCTTTGCGCTGTTCGCCTGGTGGCGGATCGTGGTCGGCGCCTTGGGTCTACTTGCCCTGTTCATTGGCCTGTGAAGGGCATTCTGCGGCCGTTAAGATCACCTCGCACAGGGTGGGGTTTGGACAGCCTCGAAAGGATCACTCTATGGCCAAGAAGCAATCGGCGGAGAGCGTCTACCGCATCGTCGACGTGGTCGGCGTTAGTGAGAAATCCTGGGAAGATGCGGGCCGGCGCGCCATCGAAACGGCCGCGACTTCGCTGCGCGATCTGCGCGTAGCCGAAGTCACGCAGATGGACATGAAGGTTGAAGACGGCAAAGTGACCGCCTTTCGCACGCGCGTGGCGCTTTCGTTTAAATACGAAGGTTGAACGCGGGCAGTTTGGGTGGCGGCGCAAAGCGCCGCTGTCCCGACGCTGCCAGTCGCCCGCGCCCGGCGGGCGAAAGCAGCGCTGCATTTGCGCGCACGGAAACGACTGGACTTGATTGCTTCAGGCTGAATCGATTGCGGCTCTATTTTTTTGATGGAGCACGATCTTTTCGGAAAACCGGTTTCCACTTTTCCGGATCATGCTCTAAGCGACGTGCGGATTGAATTGGCCGGTCTTGCGGAACCGCCAGAGATATGTCGGCACGATCGCCTCGATCGATTCCGGCGTGATACCGATCGCTTCCAGCGTGCGGCCGTCGCGCTTGGCCGCGTCCGACACGACATTGTCGCGCTTGAGCAGTTCGACCTGATCCGGGGTGATCGGCGGCTTGGGCAAAAATTGCAGGAACATCGCCTGCAACTTCATCAGCGCGAACGGCACCGGGACCAGGAGACGGCGGCGCTGCGTGGTAGCGAGGACGAACTGCATCAATTGCTTGAAGGTGCGCACGCCGGGGCCGCCAAGCTCGTAGACAAAACCCGACCGCAAATCGCCATCGACTGCTCTGGCGATCGCCTCGGCGACGTCACCGGCAAACACGGGCTGCATGCGCGTGAGCCCGCCGCCGACCAGGGGCAGCGCCGGCGCGATGCGCGCCAGCGCGGCGAAGCGGTTGAAGAAATCGTCCTCCGGACCAAAGATGATCGAGGGCCGCACGATCACCGTGGCCTGATGCGCGGCCAGCACCAGCCGTTCGGCTTCGGCTTTGGCTTGAGCGTAGCGGGAACTCGACTTTTCGTCGGCGCCAATGGCGGACACATGAACGAGCGGCGCCGAGACGGCCTGCGCCTCGCGCGCCACCGTTTGCGCACCAGCCGTCATCACCGCGTTAAAGCGTTGAGGACCGCGCTCGAAGAGAATGCCGACCAGATTGACGACCACGTCGGCATCGCGCACCGCCGCCGTGACCGATTCCGGAAAGCGAAGATTGGCCTGCACGGCGTGGATCTGGCCGACCCGGCCCATCGGCTGCAAATATCCGGCCAATTCGGGCCGGCGCACCGCGACCCGGACGCGATAACCGCGCTTGGCGAGGGCGCGCACTACATGACGGCCGAGAAAACCCGAGCCGCCGAATACCGCGACGAGCGTTTCCAGCCTGTTCCGCAGCGCCATGCGCGGCGAGATACATGATCGGTTGTGCGCTGTATAGGGGATTGGTGCCTCGCCTGAAGGCGCCGCAAGCCCCTTCGATTGACAAGGCGGCGGGCGCTTTCTACCTATCGCCGCGACTGACCATCGCCGCTGACCGAACCGACGACAACAGTGGCGAAAGCCCAGGTGGCGGAATTGGTAGACGCACTAGTTTCAGGTACTAGCGCCGCGAGGCGTGGAGGTTCGAGTCCTCTCCTGGGCACCACTTAGTCCTTCACCATCATTCGCCGTCATTCAAAACACCCCGTAAAGACGTGTCATTTCGGGCGCGTGGCCTTCGCCGTAATGCGCAGTGGTTTGTTGGTATCCAACAAATTTGTTGGTATTATTGTTGGTATCCGAGTCTCGCGGAGGGGGCGATACCAACATGCTCAAAGACGTCGCTGTGCGGAATGCCAAGCCATCCGCCAAGCCCAGAAAGCTTTCTGACAGCGGCGGACTTCACGCTCTCATTCAACCCAACGGCAGCAAGCTGTGGCGGCTCGCCTACCGGTTCGCGGGCAAGCAAAAAACACTAGCCCTCGGTGTGTATCCGATAGTTTCTCTTGAGGAGGCGCGAAGGCGCAGAGAGGACGCGAAGAAGCTTTTGGCTTCGCTCCATCGATCCATCGGTGCAGCGGAAGGCCGACAAACAAGCAGGGAAAGACAGTAGCTTTCGGGCAGTTGCCGAAGAGGTAGTTGCTAAGTTGGAACGCGAGGGGCGCGCTCAGGCAACTGTTACCAAGAAACGTTGGCTGCTCGATTTTGCATATCCGACGTTTGGCGACCGACCTGTAGCGGAAATCACAGCGCGTGAGTTGCTTGCACTGCTTCGGGACATCGAGGGCCGGGGCCTCTACGAAACGGCACGGCGGTTGCGCAGCACATGCGGTATGGTCTTTCGCTATGCCGTCAATACCGGTCGCGCAGAACGGGACCCGTCGATGGACCTGCGCGGTGCGCTGACAGCGCCCCGAGTAGCTCACCGACCCACTATTGTTGACCCCACGAAAA
>JBPYFG010000174.1:0-2413 GCA_051986365.1 Xanthobacteraceae bacterium | reverse complement strand
TAGGTCGAGGGGGGGGTTGAGGACGGCGATTTTCTGAGTCTTAGGGCCTTGACGTCGTAATCCGTGTCCGTATATCCGTATATGGATATACGCTCGCGGATAAGAATGGCGAAACGATCTCATCCCTCCAATCCTCTGGCCTTGGCCGTGCTGGCACTTTTGTTCGAGCGACCGATGCACCCCTATGAAATGGGCCTGATCATGAAGCAGCGGCACAAGGAGGACAGCATCAAGCTGCGGTACGGATCACTGTACACGGTGATCGACATGTTGCTTGACCGCGGCTTCATAGCCGCCCGTAGGGTCGCACGGGATGGCCGCCGGCCCGAGCGCACTGTGTACGAGATCACCGCGGCAGGGCGTGACGAATTGCGCGCCTGGATGGCTGATCTCATTGGCGAGCCGGTCAAGGAATATCCGCAGTTCGAAGCAGCCCTCTGCCTGCTGCCGGTACTGCCGCCGGATGAAGCGCTCGCGCTCTTACGCCAGCGCCTGACGCGGATCGAGACCAAGGCCACCGAACTTGAAAGGCAATCCGCCGATCCGGCAGTTCAAAATCTTCCTCCTCTGTTTCTCGTCGAGAACGAATACCGGCTGGCGCTCGTCAAGGCCGAGCAGCGCTTCATCGCCGAATTGATTACGCGGATCGAAAACGGCTGGGGTCCGCTCGAACTGTGGCGCGGCTTTCACCAAAACCGCGAGGCGACGATGGCCAGATTGTACCGCGATTATGGAGGCGGCCCGATGACCCCATAAATGGCAGCCCCGACGATGCGCAAACATCGCCGGGGCCTTGAACCCAAGACCGAACGCGCGGAGCGCGCTGGACTTAAGGTCCGCAAACCAAACTTACCAGCCGAATCTCCGCGAGAACAGCCGCGCCGCGCGCGCGACGGGCAGAATCTGCCTGTTTGAACGGAGAGATCCGATGACCGCGCATCTAAATCGCTGCTCCATTGGCAACGCGACCCGGGCACCGCTTCACGTCGTCATCATTGGCGGTGGAATTGGTGGCCTCACCTTGGCGCAGGGTTTAAAAAAATCCGGGGTCAGCACCGCCGTCTATGAACGCGACCGTACCCGCACCGACCGCGTGCAGGGTTATCGCGTGCATATCAATCCGACCGGCAGCCTCGCGCTGCACGAATGCCTGCCAGCGCCGCTGTTCGAAGCGTTTACGCGCACTTGCGGCAAGCCGGCGGAAGGCATCCGTTTCGTTACCGAGCAGATGAAAGTGCTGCTTGCGCTCGACGGACGAAACGCGCCACCGCGTTTCAGGGGCGAGGGCGTGGCGCGGCATCGTTCGGTGAGCCGAATCACGCTACGACAAGTATTGCTGTCTGGCCTCGAGGACAGCGTTTATTTCGGCAAGACGTTTGTACGGTACGAGGAAACCCCGCTCGGCCGCATCGTCGCGCATTTCGAAGATGGCTCAACGGCCGAGAGCGACGTGCTGGTGGCCGCCGATGGCGGCGGTTCGCGCGTCCGTCGCCAGTTCCTTCCACACGCCGAGCGCATCGATACCGGCATCGCCGCTATCGCCGGCAAGGTCTTTCTCAACGATGCGAGCCGCCGACTGATCGCGCCAGAGCTGACGAACGCTCTCACGCTAGCATCGGGCAGGGGTGGCTATAGTCTGTTCGTCGCCTTGCAGGAAATTGGCGGTGTCGCCATCAACGGGATCGGCGGCAACGACGAGTCTGCCGCGGCCAGCAAACACTTCGACAATTCGCGTAGCTATTTGATGTGGGCATTCGGCGCCCGGCGTGAAAAGCTTGGTCTTGACGGCGGCGACATCGAGCAAATGTCCGGCGAAGAGCTGCGCAGCACCACGCTTCGTATCATGGCGCAGCGATCATGGGATGAACGCTTTCGCGCACTGGTGCGGCTCGCTGGTGCCGACACCATCAATGCAATTGCTATTCGGACCTCGGTGCCGATCCCAGCTTGGCAGACTCACCGTGTCACGCTCCTGGGCGATGCAATCCATGCGATGACGCCCTATCGCGGTATCGGCGCCAACGTCGCGCTTAAAGACGCAGTGCGTCTCTGCCGTAAGCTGACGATGGCGAGCCGCTCCGAGCGGCCGGTAATTGATGCGATACGCGACTACGAGACGGGCATGATCGACTACGGCTTCCGCGCGGTACAGACCTCGCTACACGCCATGAACCGGGCGGTCATGGAAAGCCGGATTCAGTCGATGCTGTCGCGAGCCGTCCTGCGCATCATCAATCGCGTTCCGCCACTCAAACGCCAGATGTTCAATCGCATGGGCGAGGAATAATGGCCGCTCGATCAACTGGGAGAATGGCGATGAGTTACCGAATTCTTTTTTGGGGTACCGTCGGATGGGTTGCCCTCTGCCTTGCGCCATACGTTTACGCACTCAACGATCTGATCACATGGCGGT
>JBPYFG010000173.1:0-7835 GCA_051986365.1 Xanthobacteraceae bacterium | reverse complement strand
GGCGCCACTGGGACATGTGGAGAGCCGAGAACGATACGATGGCGGATGATGCGGTTGCCGAACAGGAGCGGATGCGGACCTTTCAGGCCGCCGCATTACCCCATCTCGATGACGTCTACACGTTGGCGCGTTATTTGATGCGTAACACGCAGGACGCCGAAGACGCAGTGCAAGAATGCTATCTTCGCGCCTTGCGTCATTTCGACAGCTACCGAGGGCCGGCGATGAAGCCGTGGCTATTGGCAATATTGAGAAACGTCTGCAACGCCGAGTTCGCGCGCCGCAGCAAGGAAGAAGTGCCGACCGACTATACTCAGAACGGGTCGCTGGCCGAGGAAATGCCGATGTGGCAGGAGCCGCAAGCCTCGCCGGAGAAGATGATGGTGCGGCAACAGGACACCGCCACGATACGACGGCTGGTAGCGGAGCTGCCGGACCCGTTTCGTGAAGCGATCGTGCTACGTGAGATGAATAACTTGTCGTACCAGGAAATCGCGCAAGTCGCCGGCGTACCGGTCGGAACAGTCATGTCGCGGCTGGCGCGCGCCCGCGCCATGCTGCGCACCGCGTGGAATGCCGCCGAAACAATCACGACGCGGCCCGGACCGGCCGTCGCCTCTGGAACAGCGTCATGAGATGCGAAGAATCGGAAGTTATGCTTCATGCGCTGGTCGACGGCGAGCTTGACGCCGGGCATGCCCGCGATGTGGAGGCGCACGTGGCGTCCTGCGCCGGATGCGGTGAAAAGTTTGCCGCGTTCCGCACCATGCACGAAGTCATGAGCGCCGCGCCTTTAAAGGAGACTGCACCCGCGCATTTGCGCAACCGCATCGAAGCCTTGACGGCGACACCGGCATCGCGCGTTGTTTCGATCCGCCAGTTCATGCAGCCAACCCGGCGTTCCTTCTTCGGCGGATTTGCGATGGGCTCCGCGCTTTCGGCGGCGGCTGCGGCCACTGTCGTCCTCACAGTGATCCGTAGGGATCAAGAGCAGACGATCACCGAGGAAGTCGTATCGGCGCATATTCGTTCGCTGCAAGCCGGTCATCTGATGGACGTCGAGACCAGCGATCAGCACACCGTCAAGCCGTGGTTCAACGGCCGGGTCGACGTGGCTCCGCCGGTCGTCGATCTGACCGCCGAAAGCTTCACCCTTCTTGGCGGGCGCTTGGATTACATCGACAGCGAGCCGGTCGCCGCGATCGTCTATCAGCGCCGTAAACACGTGATCAATTTGTTCGTCGCGCAGCATTTAGGCAGACGGCATACCCGCACGATTGGCGACAGTATTCAGGGCTATAACGTCCGGCATTGGTCGCAAGACGGACTTGACCTATGGGCGGTCAGCGACATTGTCGGGGGCGAATTGGATGAATTCGTCCAAAAAATCGCGAGCGCGCTGCGGCAACCTTCCCACGCCTCCTGACTGGCCTCATCGTCCATTCCCGGCTAAACACTGCGGGCCGGAGGCGGCAAGCCGTCGCCTGCCGGAGGGCAACTTATTCGGCCAGTCAAACGTTTAGCGTCGATCATGGATCAACGCGTCGACAACGAGCGCCGACCCGATTCCGAGCGCCGTGACTCTCCGGTCCGCCGGGCGCCGCCGTCATTCGACGAAGCGGACGATACGGCGTCGCGGCGACAACGCCTCCGCAGGCGACGCGGTTTCGTGCTGCTGCTTGTCATTGGCGGAATTATTGTCGCCGCCCTTCTCGTCGGCTGGTGGCTGCATGCTCGCCATTATGAATCGACCGACGATGCATTCATCGATAGCCGCACCGTGCAGATCAGCGCCCAGGTCGCCGCCGCGATTGTCGATGTCCCGGTCACCGACAATCAGCTCGTCGAAGCCGGGACCGAATTGGTTCGTCTCGACGATCGCGATTATGTCGCCCAGCGCGACCAAGCCCAGGCGCAAGTCAAGCAGGCGCAGGCCAGCGTCGACAATCTAACTGCTCAAATTGAAGCGCAGCAGGCAAAAGTCGACCAAGCCAATAAGCAGGTGGTGCAGGCGCAAGCGACGCTGACTTTCGCGCGCCAACAAGCCGAACGTTACCGGCTGCTGGCAAACAAGGGCAGCGGAACGGTCGAACAGGCCCAACAATACGAATCGAGCCTTCAGCAAAGCGACGCCGGCTTGGCGGCCGCGCAGGCCAATGCGACGGCGGTCGAAAAGCAAATTGGCGTCCTGCAAGCCCAGCGCGATCTCGCCTTTGGTCAACTCGCCCAGGCGCACGCGACCCTCGAGCAGGCGCAAGCCAATCTAAGCCGCACGATCATCACCGCGCCGGTGGCCGGCCGGGTAACCAAGCTGACCGCCGCCAAAGGCGGCTATGCCGCGGTCGGCCAGGCGCTGATGATGTTCGTGCCGCGCGAGGTCTGGGTGACCGCCAATTTCAAGGAAACGCAGCTCGATTTCATGCGCCCTGGGCAACCGGTCGATATTGTGGTCGACGCCTATCCCGGCCGGCGCTTTGCCGGACATGTCGATAGCGTACAGTCCGGCAGCGGCACGGCGTTCAGCCTGTTGCCGGCCGAAAACGCCACCGGCAATTACGTCAAGATCGTGCAACGCGTGCCGGTGAAAATCACCTTCGACAAGATACCCGATGTCCTGTTGGGCCCGGGCATGTCGGTCGTGCCGACGGTGAAAGTGCGATGAGCGATCAGCCGCCGGCCTTCGGCTGGGATTCAAGTCGCTCGGCCGCCGGCGATCGCAATCCCTGGCTCGTCGCCATCGTGGTCTCGATCGCGACTTTCATGGTAGTGCTCGACACCGCAATCGCCAACGTTTCGCTTCGCTACATTGCCGGTAGCCTCGCCGCCAGCGTCGACGAAAGCACCTGGGTCGTCACCACTTATCTGATCGCCAACGCTGTGGTGCTGCCGGCCAGCGGCTGGCTATCGAATGTCATCGGGCGCAAGCGCTTCTACATGATATGCGTCGCGCTTTTCACCGTCAGTTCGCTCTTATGCGGCCTGGCGCCCAGCCTGAGCGCGCTGATTTTCTTCCGTATCCTGCAGGGACTCGGCGGCGGCGGCATGCCGACCAGCGAGCAGGCTATTTTGGCCGATACCTTTCCGCCGCAGAAGCGCGGCCAGGCTTTCGCTCTTTACGGGGTCGCGGTTATCGTCGCGCCAACAGTCGGCCCGACGATCGGCGGCTGGATCACCGATAACTTTTCCTGGCACTGGATTTTCTTCATTAACGTTCCGATCGGGCTTGTTTCGCTCGTGCTGGTGCATTGGCTGGTCGACGAGCCGGAAACGCTGGAACGCGAACGCCGCGAACGGCTGGCCGGCGGGCTGAAGGTCGATTGGGCCGGCTTCGCATTGATCGCGATCACGCTCGGCAGCCTCGAAGTCGTGCTCGACCGCGGTCAGATCGAAGACTGGTTCAAGTCGGATACCATCGTTTTCTTCAGCGCGCTGGCCGCAGCTTCATTCCTGCTGTTCCTGCCATGGGAGATCAATCACGAGGAGCCCATCGTCGAGCTGCGCCTGCTGTCGCGGCGCCAATTCGGCATGGCATTTTTCGTGATGCTGATGGTTGGCGCGATCCTGTTTGGATCGAACCAAATCATGCCGCAGCTGTTGCAGACCACATTCCCATATACCGCCATGCTGTCGGGCTTGGCCATGATGCCGGGCGGCCTCGCCATGCTGGTTCTGATGCCCATCGCCGGGCAAGTCACCGGGCGTTTCCAGCCGAAATACTTGATGACGCTCGGCTTGATCGGGATCGCGTTGTCGATGTGGTATTCGACCACACTTACCCCAAACGCGAGCTTTGATTATTTCGCCTGGATCCGGATCTTTCAGATGGTCGGTCTGCCGTTCTTGTTCATTCCGATCAACACGGTGGCTTACGACGGACTGCCGCCGGATAAGACGAACCAAGCCTCGGCGCTGATGAACGTCGCGCGTAACCTCGGCGGCAGCATCGGTATCTCGCTTGCCAATGTGGCGCTGGTGCAGCGGGAGCAATTCCATCAGTCGCGGCTGGTTGAAAACACCACACCGAGCTCGCCAATTTTCCATTCGACCGTGCAGCAGTTGACGCATTATTTCACCGCTCACGGCGCTTCCGCGGCCGATGCCGCGGGCCAAGCGATGGCGCTAATGGGTCAAATGATCAGGACGCAGGCTACGATCCTGGCCTACATCGACGTATTCCATCTATGCGCCATCACGGCCGCATTGATGATCCCGCTGGTCCTCGTTCTGGTCCGACGCATCAATATCCGGGCAACATCCGCCCCGATCGGGCATTGATGCGACTGACCAAGCCGCGATTTCCGCCAACGCCGTTCTTTGCAAGGTATTTACGCCGCGCTTTGCTCGCTCAAACCGAGGAATGAGGTTGAGGAATCGCGAATGAAGCGAAATGCCATTCAATACGGCTTACTGATCGCTCTAGCCGGATCCTGCTGCGCTGCAGCGGCGGATCCGGTCAAAGTAAATGTCGCGATGGTCGACTATCGATTTTCGCCCGATCATCTGAGCCTTGAGCATGGCGTCCATTACCAATTGCATCTCGAAAACCGTGGCAAGGAGCTCCACGAATTTACGGCGCCGACGTTCTTCGCCGCGGCAAAGCTCGACAATCCGCAAGCCCTCAATCGCGAACACACTGAAGTGGTCGTGCAGCCCGGCGAAAGCAAGGATGTCTTTTTCACGCCCGGCGCGCCGGGTACATATGACCTGCGCTGCAGCGACCACGATTGGGACGGCATGGTCGGCGGCATCACCGTCCGCTGACGCGCACCCGCTCCCTGCCGGTTGCGCCACTATTGCCCACAAGGGGAGCCACTATTGCCCGCAAGGGCAGCAGAGGCGGCCGAAAATTGCGGCGCGAAGCGGGCGCCGCGCTGGCGAGACTGCGTGCCGGACCTCGCCGGGCGAGGCAGCAGGCGGCCGCATTGAGCGCCAAGCGCCGGAAAATTCTCGCTGATCGTCGTCGCGGAGCGCGCATGCGCTGAAAATGTCATTCCGTCGCCAAACCGCGGCACCAAACTTGCTTTATGTGCGTTATCGGTACGGCTGTGGGGCTGAGTAGCGCAAGACTGGAAGAAAGGAGTCGCCGATGTGTGACTTTAGCCTTCAAAGCGTGCGGTCGCGGCCCGCAAAAGTGGGAGATAGACTCGTCACGCGAGATTTCGGCACCGGAACGCGTGGGTTCTCGGCGTCCGATGATCCCGGATTGGCGGTATGCATCCGCCCGGGAACGGAGCTCGCTTTCGCAAGCGAGGTCGCGTGCCTGCCTGCCGGCTTGCTCGGCTGGAAGACCAAGACAATCAACCACCGAACGGCCATCTTTCGGCAGGTCAACAAAGACAAAATGGCGGCCCATCACGATGCCCTCGAATTTCCCGATGGACGCATAGTGCTGTTGACACTTTTGTGTGAAGGCCAGGCGGCGACGGTTCTGCAGCTGCCCGCGCAGCCTGCGAGCGCGGAAGAGGCGCGAGAGCAAGAACGTGTCAACTTTGTCGGTTGAACGTTTCGTCGGTTAAACGCCGGCCGCATGCTTCGCCAATATAAAGCCCGGCCGCTCGCCGGCGGCCGGCGCTTTGTCGCGAGTCCACCCGTGATCCCGACTGGCTGGCTGCCGCCGTTTTGCATGTCGAATGATCGCTTAAGCCTCGTCGTCGCTCAGACGGCGGGGCGAATTGCGGCGTGACACGCAGCTACAAGCCGTGGGAAATTGCCGCTATGGCTTTTTATCGCCGGGCGTTGAATCGCCCGAGCGTTGAATTTTCGTCTATTTTCTGTCCGGCGCGATGCAATGAGTGAATCTTTGGATCAGTCGCAGGCCGCCGACCGCATCACGCCCAAACCCGCCGATTCGCCGTTGTCGGAAGCGCCCCCTACAGGCCCCGATGCTCACACCCGGGATGCCGCCGTGACCGGGCCGGTCGTGCCACCGGTACCGGGCACCGGCGCGCAATTGCTCACCGTTTTTCCACCCATCATGCTGCCGATGTTTCTCGCGGTCGCCGATCAGACGATCGTGGCCACGGCGCTTCCCGCAATCGCTTCGAGTCTGGGCGACATCGAGCGCGCCTCCTGGGTGGTGGTCTCCTATTTGATCGCCAATACCATCGCCGCGCCGGTCTATGGCCGGCTCGGCGACACCTTTGGCCGGCGGCTGATGATGTTCGTGGCCCTTGGAATCTTCGTGGCCGGGTCGGTGCTATGCGCACTGGCGCCGAGCATCTTGATGCTGACGGTCTTCCGTGTGGTCCAGGGCTTCGGCGGCGGCGGCCTCATGACACTGTCGCAGGCGCTCATCGGCGAAGCGATCCCGCCGCGCGAGCGCGGCCGCTACCAGGGTTATCTCGCCGGGATAGCGGTGAGCTCCAACACCTTCGGACCGGTCGCCGGCGGCTATCTCACGCAAGCATTCGGCTGGCAATCGATCTTTTTGATCAATATCCCGCTCGGTCTGCTTGCCGTGTTTTTCGTGTTTCGGATCCCACCGCGCCAGGGCGACCGCCGTCGCACCATGTTCGATGCCCCGGGCCTGGTCCTGTTCATCTTCTTCGTTGGCCCAGTGATTGTCGCGCTCGAACAGGTGCAGCGCATGGAGGTGAGTACGCTCCCCTTGGCCCTCGGGCTATTGGTCTTTGGTCTTGTTTCGCTCGGGCTTTTGACCTGGCAGGAAAGAATTACCACCTCGCCCCTCATCCCGCCGCGCCTGTTCAGGCAGCCGTCGATCTGGCGGGCCGACGCGATGGCCGCTTGTCACGGGGCGGCGCTGGTATCGCTTATCACTTTCCTGCCGATCTATTTGCGGGCGGTGCGCGGCGCCTCACCTGCTGAAACCGGATTGATATTACTGCCGCTGACCGCCGGCATCGGAATCGGCTCGATGTTCACCGGGCAGATGGTGACCAGAACCGGGCGTACTGCGGTATTCCCCACCTACGGCTTGATGGCTGCGACGATGGGACTGGTGGCGATTGCCTTTCTGGCGCCGCTGATGTCGCCGACGCAGCTGGCTTGGTCATTCTGCGTGATCGCATTGTTCATGGGCACCGTCATGGGTGTGGTACAAGTGACCGTGCAGGCGGTCTCGGGGCCGCGGCTTCTCGGCACCGGCGCGGCCATGGTGCAATTTTCGCGATCGGTTGGCGCTGCAGTCGGAACGGCCTCCGTCGCTGCGATCCTGTTTTCGATCCTCTCGGCGACCGATCGCAGCACCGCGAGCCTGTTCGGCAGCATCATCGAACAAGGACCCGACGTGCTTGCTACGCTTGCCCCGGCGCGCCAGGCCGCCGTTCACGCGCAGATCGGCGAGGCGTTCCGTGCCGCCTTTCTCACCGTTGCCGCCTTCACAGGCATGGGCACGGTGCTCGCCTGGACGTTGCCGCTGCGGCGGCTTTAACGCCAGGCCCACTTTTGGACCATTGGTGGAAAAACCGCGATGACCAAAATCATCCTGGCCCGGCACGGTCATGTCGAGGGCATCAAGCCGGAGCGGTTTCGCGGCCGCGAACCGCTGCAACTCACCGCGCGCGGAATGGCGGAGGCCGCGGCGTTGGCGCAGCGTATCGCGGGACGATGGCGGCCGAGCCACATCTTTACCAGTCCGATGGGCCGCAGCATCGCAACCGCCGGTGCGATCGCGCGAGCGACCGGTGTTGCCGCCAAAACTTGCGAGGATCTGAACGATATCGATTACGGCGCCTGGCAATTCAAAACTTTCGCCGAAGCCAAGGCGCAGGACGCCGCGCTGTTCGCGGCCTGGTTGGCCAAGCCGCAACTGGTGCGCTTCCCGAAGGGCGAATCGCTGCAGGAGCTGGCGGCGCGGACGGCCAATGCACTGCGCA
>JBPYFG010000172.1:0-4778 GCA_051986365.1 Xanthobacteraceae bacterium | reverse complement strand
GCGTGCATTCGCCGTTCCGGGTTTTGTCCGATATGGACAATGGCTACGCGCTCTCGGTCAATCTGGCGATCTGGGTCGGTTTGGAGTTGAAGGAATTGCTCGCGGCCTATGGGTACGAATTACCGATCTACCAGGAGAACGAGTCCTGGATGCTGCCGATTCCGGCGACTTTTGTTGTCGGCCAGGATGGACGCGTCAAGGCGCGCTTCATTGATCCGGATTTCCGCAAGCGTGCCTCGATTGAGGCGTTGACAACCGCGCTTGCGGCCGCGGCTTGAGCCATTCCGGCTCCGCACACCGCCCATTGCCCGCCTTGTCGGCGAACCGAGCGCTGCGTGAGAGCTTGAGATGATCCGTGCGTCGAGCGCGCCGAGCTCGGCGGCTTCGCTTGCACGGTAGACCAAGCCTTCCGGATAGTTGACGGTGAGCTCCGGGTTGGCCGCCAGCATCGCCATCCGTCGTAGTCCCTGGCGTGCCACGCGCGCAACAGCCGGGCCCTCGGCCAAGTTGCGCGGCACGCCCGTTTGAGACAGCCCGGCCGACTTCGCCCTTGCCAGCATATCCGCGAGCGGCGGGATCGTGGCGCCCGGACCGCCGCGTAGGCCATCTTCGTAGAGCGCCCGAGCCCGCCCCGGGTCGGCCGGGCAGAGCGCGCCCGTGCGATAGGGCTAGCATTAGGGCGCGCGGCTAGGCGGCAAACGGGGACGCGTTCGACGCCATTACGAACTGAGTAAGCGCTTGCTTGCTGCTGTTGCTGCACCTGTGGGTTTGTGGGCGACGCCCTTTCTTGCGTCGTCCACAGATCCACAGGATTCGGCGCCGATGGTGGCTCATGAGCGCGCCCTGGGCACGGCCGCAACGGAGGCGGCGGCGGGCGCTGCGACTGCCGTACACTAAGGTCCGAAATGGGGCACGAGCAGCCTACATTGATCGCACGACATACTGCTAGGCCGGTGCGACCACAAATCCGGCACGTGGAAAATGCACACACACCTCACCGACCTCCGGATCGCTGCGCCGGACGACGATCTCATCGATGCCCGAAGCGATCAGTTCACCGACGACCGGATCACGTCCGGTATCGTCCGGTGTGACGGTGACGGTCTGGCCGGGCTTCCGGCCGATGGGGTCTCCCGGATCGACGGTTGCGCTCACGTTTGGCGTGGCGGTCCTAGCGGCATTGAGCGCTTCTCGCGAGGTCGTTTGCCTCAGCCTGCCGTGACCGATCGCGGCAACGCGCTCGGCCCAGGTCAGCAACCGCGGAAAGGCGTCGAGTGGTGCCGCCGCTGATCCAAATTTCTGCTGCAAGAACCAAACCGGGTGGTAGGCGGCGAGATCGGCGAGACCGGCAGCGGAGCCCTGCAAGAACGAGCGGCCGTCGGCCAGCATTTGATCCAACCAATAGAAATGCGCGCGCAGTTGGTCGAGCAAGTAGGGCACTGCCGCCAGCATTGCACCGGGATCGATATTGCGGCCGGAAAACTTGGCCCGGTCTTCGAGAAACCCCGCGGGTAAGGCTTCGGGCCGCTTGGCGAAGGCGATGCCGACAACCGGGCTAAACATTGTCTTTTCGGCCCACCAGGCAAGTGCATCGGCCGCGCCGCGGCCGGCTGGATAAAAGCTCGGGATAGGATGCCGGCGTTCGAGCTCGCGCATGATCAACTGGCTGTCGCAATAAATGTCTGCGCCGATCTGCAGCACCGGTGTCTTGCGATAGCCTCCAGTCAGCGCCGTCAGATCGGGTTTCGGCATGATCACCGGAATCTCGACCGAGGCCCAGGTCAGGCCCTTGAGCCCGAGACCGAGCCGGACTTTCTCCGAATAGGGAGAGGTTTCGTAGTGGTGCAGGATGATATCGGTCATGGGAAAGTCCTCGGTGGTGACGACGCGTTTCCACTAGGAAAGCACCTTCTTTGCGTCCTGTTGGAGCGCGCCCATCGCGCGGATGTACGGGATCGGACCGTAGCTGATGCGGGAGACGCCGAGCTCGGTCAGTCGGTCGTTTGACGGCACACCGTCCATGACCATCACGTTGACGGGAAGCGCTACGCCATTGCAGACCCGGCCGATCAGCGCATCGTCTCGCAGTCCGGGAATGAAGAAACCGGACGCGCCCGCGGCTGCGTACGCCTTGGCTCTGTCGAGGGCTTCACTAAGCGACTGTGCCGCGTCGCGGCCCTGGGCAAGAAACAGATCGGTCCGCGCATTGATGAAGAGCGCCACTCGCTGCTGCTCGGCCGCCTTGCGAATGACGGCGACGCGGCTTGCCTGCCGCTTGAGGTCGTAGAGTCCCGTACCTTTAACGATCCGGTCTTCAAAGTTGATGCCGATCACGCCCAGGTCGAGAAGACGCGAGATGTTGTCGGACAATTCGCCCTCGTCTTCGCTATACCCGCCTTCGAAGTCCACGGTCACAGGGACGTCGATGGTCGCGACAATCCGCCCGATGATCTGCTCGGCCAGCCCGATCGGGATGGTCTCGCCATCTCTGTAGCCTTGCGCCTCGGCGACAGACCAACTGCTCGTCGCGATCGCCTTTCCGCCCGCTTCGACAATGGCTTTGGCGCTGCCCGCGTCCCACGCGTTGTAGAGCAACAGGGGGGCTCCCTTCACGTGAAGCCCGGCGAAACGCGCAGCATTTTCTGCTTGGTTCATTTCATCCTGCGCTACAGGACCGTTGCGGTCGAGCCGGAGAAAACCTGAAAACGGCAAGGGGCGCTGTCAGGATCTTTAGCAACTTGCCGCCGATTGTGGGGGAAGCTCAGCGAATGCGAGCGGAACGCTGAAACGCCGATGGTGTCTGACCGTAGGCTCGTTTGAACGCGGCGCTGAAGTGACTATGGCTGGAAAAACCGAGATCAAGCGCCAAGCTGGTCAAGCCGGCATTGTCGCCAAGCAGGTCAAGTGCTCGGGCCAGCCGTAGTTGTAACTGGTAGCGGTAGAGCGGGAGCCCTTCTACCTGTTGGAACACCTGGGTGAGATAGACCGGCGAGACGCCGACGTCGGCGGCGATCGCCGCCAACGTCCAACGGCGTCCCAAATCGGACGCGAGCACGAGTTTCGCGCGGTCAACCAGTTTCCGACGTCCAATGCTGCCGGCCGCGGCTCGCGAGCTGCACCCGCTCAACGCTCGACGCAACAGCTCAAGGGCCAGACTCTCGGCTTCGAGTGTCTCGATCACGCCACGAGAGAGGCGATGACGGACCAGTGCCGTAAGCACCTGGACGTGGGCGTCAAGACGCAGGCGTGATCGATTGAACGCCGGACGGCCCTTGACTTGGAGATAATCCGCCGACGCCAGCTCAAGCAGCGTCGGCGTGTCGAGCCGGATCGATAAGCTTGCATCGCCGCCTTCGACAGGATGGCTGACCCGGTAAGCCTCGTCTTCGTTGATGAAGACGATCTGGTTGGGCTCCGCGACCGCCTCTGCACGGCCAGTGTGTTGTACGTACGTGCCGCGATAGGGGAACACCAGATGCGTCGCCGCGACGCATTCCTCAGTGCTCTTGTGCCTGCATGTGCCCTCGCACACCACGTCCCATACCGCCACCGTATCGGTCGTCAGGAGGGCGCGAGCGTGGAAGTCGGTCATGTTAATGCATCGCGTTCATCAAGACGTTCGATCGCTACATCTATGCGGATTCCGATGGTTGTAAAGATGCACTTGTGCGAGCAGTCCCCGGCGCTCGGTAAGCGGAGAGCGCCTGCGGTCGACAACTACCGGCGATCAGTGAACAAGCCTGTGGCCGCTCTTCAACCATGTGCGCTGGTACTTGCTATTTCGGGACGCGCAACGACACGACTGAGCTGATCTCACATTGTCCTGATTGCATAATTTTCCCCTTGATTTAGTTCCCCCGAGCGAATGTCCGCTTTTGGCACAAAGCGGACATGACGGCGCGCCTAGCGATGTCCGCTTTCGGGGGCTCACGAAAACTCGCACCTGAGATGCAAATTGTGGCCATTCCATCGGTATTATTGGTATTGGCTGCTACCCCAAATCCGGCTGGGTAGCAAATGGGTAGCACGCTGATGCGTCCGGCATTCGGCCACTATCTTGCCCCCTCCCGGCGCCAAACAACGCACCAGCGAGCTCCGCTGCGCGTCCCAGGTCGGCTTGACAAGGAAGGGACCGCGGGTCGATTGCAGCGATCGGGAGGCGCCACGCGTGCTCGCCCTAAACGACACCCAGCTTCAGATTGTCATGACCGCCGCCGGCAGCCTGCCAGTGGAAAAGCGCGGCGTATTCCTGGAACGCGTTGCCGCCCAGCTGCTGCGCGGACCTCGCTTTACCGACGCCGATCTCAGCGCCGCGATACAAGCCGCACTGCCGGGATTAATCCAATCGGCAGCATAGCCAGAGAGGGAAGTTTCCGATGGTCACCGGCACCGACGCCCCCAGCAAGCCAGCGGCGCCACCGATCCGCTACTTCTATTTGGACGAACAGATGAGCACCGGAAAGCTGATCGAAACTTTAGAGGGGTTGCATTTCAACAGCCACGGACTTTGTCGGATCAACATTGACGAAGGCGCGAAGAATTTTCTGGTTCACGCAAGCCGCGCCGCTGCTGTCGATCCCGACGTAAAAGTTCGCCACGCTTGGCGATCGATCAAGGCGCGATGATTGATCGGCGGTGAGCCGCCTTGATGATGATCCGCCGCAATTCCTCAACCTGCTTGGCAAGGCTTGGGTCACGCTCGATCTTGCGCATGATCACGTTGCGTGCGTGCAGCACCGAGGTGTGGTCGCGGTGAAACCAACGGCCGACCTGCTTCA
>JBPYFG010000171.1:0-9380 GCA_051986365.1 Xanthobacteraceae bacterium | reverse complement strand
TCGAATGGTTTCCGTTCCATGGTAGAGCGGATTCGCTCCGACGCGCGCGCCGCACTCGCCGCAGCCGCTTAGCGGCGCAGATGCCTGCCGGCATTTTTATCTTCAAGCGCTTTGTTCGATGTGACTGCGCAATTCGGTGATCGAATCGAAACGCAGCGTACCCTCCGGCAACTGTGCCTCGATCGAGCCATCCGAATAAAGCGTATACGGCATGCCGTTGACGACACCCGACTTGAGCACCGATGCCGCGCCACCGTCTGGATTGCTCGAAGATGCCGCCACATCCGGCGTATCGGCGCTTTGTTGCGAATCGATCGGCGCCACACTGCTGCTTTGGGCGATCGAAGCTTCATCGACCGCGTGCGATGGACGCGGACCTTTCGGCCACAGCGCCTGGAAGGCCGGCTCGCTTTGGCGTTCGGCGCTCGGACGCCGCAAACTCGCCGACAAACGGAGCCCGGTCCGCAAGCCTGCCGCTCCATTGCCGTTTTTTTTGCCCGATGGCTGCCCGGTCGTTTCGCCATTCGCATCGGGAACAGCCGCGATCACGGTTGGGGGAATAGGTGGTGACGTTTTGTCCGCACCCAGTGCGGCCTGCGATTTGTCCGCCAATACGTCGCGTGAAGCAAGACCCGGTTGGGCTTCGTGGCTGATCTTCGGTGCGAATGGAATACGCGCCGGCTGGCGTGGTGTTTCAATATTTTCGGCGACTTGCGCGCCCTCTGGGACCGCAAGCGCACGCGGCATCGGTCGTGCCGCCAACGATCGCTCGATGCGCTGCAGCGTTCGCAATCCAGCGCCGAGCCCGATCAGGAGTAACCCGCCAGCCGCGGCAACAATCCCAGGCGTGAGGATCGCGGCATCGAAAGTGCCATCCCGCAGCGACATGCCCGATCCCGCAAGGATCACCCCGGCCGCGCCGAGCAACCCACCAAACACCAGCAAAAGCAAATACATACGCCCATCCTCACTTTGCGGGACGGCGCCAGGCTAATTTGCGTCGATATTGTGACGAGGCCCCCATAGCATGCAAGCCTTATTCTGCCGAATTGTTTTCGAGCGAACATGGCCGGGCCTTGGCGGGGGTATTGGCGGGGCGTTGCCGAGCCGCTGACTAGGCCCTATTGACTTGATCCTCTCAAGAGGAACCTTTCAGGTTTCCCGGCGGTTGCATTGAAAATCCAGCGTTCACATTGAGGAGCACACCTATGGCATTCACCCTGCCCGATCTTCCTTATCCGTATGATGCGCTCGCGCCGCACATGTCACGCGAGACGCTCGAATTCCATCACGACAAGCATCATCAGGCCTATGTGAACACCGGCAACAATCTGGCTAAAGGCACCGAATGGGAAAACAAGCCGGTCGAAGAAGTCGTCAAGGGTACGTTCGGTAAAAATCCCGGCCTGTTCAATAACGCCGCCCAGCACTTCAATCACATTCATTTTTGGCAATGGATGAAGAAAGGTGGCGGCGGTGACAAACTGCCCGGCAAGCTCGAGAAACAACTCACTTCCGACATTGGCCCATTGGCCAAAGTCAAGGAAGACCTGATCCAGGCCGGCGTTACGCAATTCGGTTCGGGTTGGTGCTGGCTCGCGGTGAAGGACGGCAAATTGACAATCATGAAAACGCCGAACGGCGAGAATCCGCTCGTGCACGGTGCCAAGCCAATACTCGGCTGCGATGTGTGGGAGCATTCCTATTACATCGATTACCGCAATCGCCGTCCTGACTACCTCAAAGCGTTTTTCGACCACCTGGTGAACTGGGATCACGTCGGCGAAATGTTTGAGGCCGCGATGAAGTAGTGACTTCGCGCGGGAGTCCAGTGCTAAGCGGGGCTTTGAGCCCCGCTTCTTGCATCACGGCCCACCGCCAAAGCGAGTGAGTTTAGTTCAGCATCGCTGCGTATTTGACGCATTGTCAGGGTCATAAATGCTCTTCATGACTTGAGCCGTAGATCTGACCGGGGCCGATCGTGCATCAAGCTGCAGCGAAGCCGCTGCGCCTGCAATCAAGGGCAGACCAATCTGCACGCTGGCTGGACGGGCTGGCGATCGGGGTGCTTGCCGTCACCGCGGCCATCGCGTTCGCCACGTTCCGCGATTACGGCCTCGGTTGGGACGACTACACACATTCGCAATATGGCGCGCTTCTGGTATCGCTCTACCAGTCCAACTTCGCTGATCAGCGCGCGCTTTCCTTCGTCAACCTGTACATGTACGGCGGCGGTTTCGATATCCTGGCAACGCTCGCCGCCAAAATCCTCCCCTTCGGCCTCTTCGAAACGCGGCGCCTGCTTGGGGCTGCGGTCGGGCTGGTCGGTTTGTTTGCAACATGGCGGCTTGGTCGAAGGCTCGGCGGCCCGCTTGCCGGTCTTTTGGCAGTCATCCTGCTTGCCACCTGTCCGTTGTACTACGGCCATATGTACATCAACGCCAAGGATGGACCGTTCGCGGCAGTCATGGCGATCGTGTTGCTCGGCCTGGTTCGCGCCTTTCAACAATATCCGCGCGCCACGCCGGCAACCATCGCGCTGTGTGGGACTGGCATGGGTCTTGCCATCGGAGCGCGCGTCCTGGGCGGCTTCGCGGTGGCGAACGCGCTGCTGCCGCTTCCTCTCATCGCGGCGATTCGCTGGCGCGCGACCGGCGCAAAAGCCGCGTTGAGCGAGTGCAGATCGTTTGTGGTGCCGCTCATCCCCGCGGTGATCCTTGCCTATCTCGTGATGGGCCTGGTTTGGCCTTGGAGCGTAGTTTCGCCGCTCAATCCGTTCCGCGCGGTCGAATATTTCTCGAACTTCTTTGAGAAGCCTTGGCGCGAACTTTTCGACGGCCAATTGATCCCGGTAATCGATATGCCGCGATCCTATGTGCCGACATTGTTCGCAGTTCAGGTGCCGGAATTACTGTTGGCGCTCGGTCTGTGCGGCACGGCGGGCGCGATCTTTGCCGTTGTGAGGAATGCCGACCGCAGCGCAGACGGTGCCGGCCGTCGCGCGGCCCTGTTCGCGACCGTGCTCGCCGTCATTCTGCCGGTGCTGGTCACCGTTATGACCCGGCCGGCGATGTATAACGGTATCCGCCACTTCGTTTTCGTGCTGCCGCCGTTCGCGGCACTCGCCGGATTGGCCGGCGCCCATATCGCCGAGCGCCTTCGCCATTACGGCAAGGTCGCGGCGAGCGCCGGCATTGTGGCGCTTATTGCCGGCACCGCCTCTCCCATCGTCGACATGGCGAGGCTGCATCCCTTCGAATACACCGATTACAACCATCTCGCCGGCGGCGTCTCCCGCGCGCGGCAAAACTACATGCTCGACTATTGGGGGCTGTCGCTGACGCAGGCGTCACGACAGTTATTGGCTGATATTGCCGATCGACATGAGCGGCCGCCTCATGGCCAGTGGACAATCGCCGTATGCGGGCCACATCCGCCGGTCGCCGTCGCGCTCGGGCCGCAATTCACCACGACCTGGAATCCGAAAGGAGCCGATTTCGCCATGGTGCTCGGTGAATTCTATTGCGCCAAGCTCGATGCGCCGGTCGTGTTCGACATCGTGCGCGAAGGCGTGGTCTATGCCCGATTGTATGACCTGCGCGGCCGGTCAGTTTCTTCGCTGCTGACCGTGCCCGGAATCGAGCAAACGAATTACTGATTTGTTCACGCTCTCGAGGTGACAAGCGCCATGAGCCGATAAACCTGCGAGGTTTAGGCGTTCACTGCAATGGGCTCGGCTTCGGCCGGCGGAAGCAGTTTCGGCGCAACGAAACGTCCCTGCTCGATGTCTTCAATCTGCCGATCGATCTGTTTCATCACATAACGGGAATACGGTCCGACATGGAGGTAAAACGCCATCAGCGTGACGATGCCGCGGACCGAATTCGGGTTGATCGACATGCAGGTGGTGAATGCTTTCCAAAACCGCTCGCGCCCCTCCGGCAGGCGCGTCATAAGATCATGCACCAGCTTTATGGTGCTCACCCTGCCGCGGATATCACCCTTCGGTAATTCCTTGCGCCGATCGGAGCAATCCAGCATTGCGGCGAGACGCTCCAACCGTCCGCAAAATGCGTCCGGATCGTAGATCTCGTCCAAGATCTTCCGGTAATCGCGCAGGATATCCAATCGGGGGCGCTTGGTCGCGTAATTCACCCCGGCGGTGCACTGATCGCCTTTACCGGCCGGCGCCGCATCATGGTCGACATGCAAACGGCCCTCGCGCGCCAGCCGGCGCGTGAGCTGGGTATTCGGCAATGCGTAAAGCAGACCCACCATCGCGATCGGAATATTGGCTTCCTCGATAAGATCGATCATCGGCGGCGCGACCGACCCCTTCTCGGTGTCGAAGCCGACGATGAAGCCGGCCGTGACTGACATGCCGGCGCGATAAATCTTGTGAACGCTCTCGGCAATGCTGCGCCTCGTGTTCTGCTTCTTGCGCGTCGCGGCAAGTGTCTCCTCGTCCGGGCTTTCGATGCCGACGAAGATCGCGAAGAAGTTGCTCCGTCGCAGCATCTGCAACAGCTCTTGATCGTCGGCGAGATTGAGGGACGCCTCGGTCGTGAACTCAAACGGATAATCGTGCTCCTTGATCCAGGTCTCGAGCGTGGGCAGGAAAGCTTTGATGGCTTTTTTGTTGCCGATCAGATTGTCGTCGACGAAATCGACGTGGCCCCGGTAGCCGAGCCGGTATAGCGCTTCGAGCTCGGCGAGCATTTGCGCATGGGTTTTGGTACGCGGCGCGCGGCCATAGAGTTCGATAATGTCGCAGAACTCACAGGTGAACGGGCAGCCTCGCGAGAATTGCACGCCGATATAGAGATACTGGTCGAATTTCAGAAGATCGAAGCGCGGAATCGGCGTCTTAGTCACGTCGACCTGGAATTTCGGCGCCTCGAAAGTGCCCTCGCGCTGGCCCTCCTCCCAGGCGGCGATGAATCTGTCGAGGATACCCTCGGCTTCGCCGACCACCCGGAAGTTTGCCGCGGCGTAGCGGTGCGGGCTTGAACTTACGTCGGGCCCGCCGACGGCGACCGGCAAACCGCGGGCGCGGCACATTTCGATGAGATCGAGCGTGTCGGCCTGCTGAAACAGCATGCCGCCGGTCATGACCATATCCGCCCAGGCGAAATCGCTCTCCGCAAGCTCCTCAGTGTTACGGTTGACCAGCCGGACATTCCACGATTTGGGCAACAGCGCGGCGACCGTGATCAGGCCAAGCGGAATGGCGGGATAACGCGCGCCCACGAGCTCGCAGGCTTCGGAAAAGTTCCAGAAAGAATCCGTCATGAAGCGCGGATAGATCATGAGCACATTGCAGGCGGTCGCCGCCGGCAAAGTTGCAATGTCACTGCGCTGCTGTTCCAAGAGATCCCCACCCCGTGCTGCGCGGCACAATGCGCGCAGTATGGCCGTATTGGCCGATAATTCAAGAACAAAGCCGTGCGCCAAAGAACTCGGCGTATGGTGAAGAAATACAATCCCGACATGGCTTTATCGCCGTCCGTAAAAGCGGCGGCTGAGTTCCATGGGAAATCTGGTGCGCGCAAGGCGGCAAGGCCGCGGGCGAAGCGCCCGGGCGCTCGGATCGCAGGCTCAGGCGAAGGGCTCGATAGCGGCTTATTGCTAGGGTGAGAAATTCTGATCGCTGTATGGTTGCGGGACTGGGCGTTGAATCACGATAAAGGCGTGACCGAGCGTGTGGTGGCATGCATTGCAGCCAGCGCTTAACCGATCAAAGGCAGATGCAAACGCGTCATGATCCCTACTGTCGATCGCTTTCTCCAATTGAGAAATAGCACCACCGACGTGCTGTTGCGCTAAGTCGCCACCGAGAAGCTTGGCGACGTCGTCAAAACCATCCTTCAGTTGATCGATTTCGTAATCCGCCAGGGGCCAATTGCCGGCATTGCCGGCAAACCACAATTTGATGTGGCGCATTTGCTGCTCCACCATGATCTCGCTCAAGTGAGGCAAGGCCTCGGCCTCCTCTGCGGATCCATCCTGTTTGCCGCTCTGTTGTGCGCAAGCGATCCCGGCAGTGAGCTGCAGCACCGCAAGCAGTGCGGTAAAGGTCGACCTCATTGCAATCTTCTCGCGGGCGCCATCGCTAGCCCACTGGCGCCAGCGATTCGCTGCAGGCTTTCGCATGAGCATCCTGGCAGGCCTGGTAGAGCGCAGGGCAGGCCTTGGCCGCGCCAAGCGCCGCATCGATCGTCTTGATCCGGTCCGCCACGACGCGCGACTGCTCATTGTAAATTAACACCGCATCGATGCGCTCGATGCCGCGGTCGGCCATCAAGAACCGCTCCGCTCCCGTGAAGAAAGCGGTCGCTGTTTTGATGGCATCATTGAGCTTCTTGGTGTACTCGGTGTTGAGTTTCGGATCCGGCTTGACAGCGCGTGCTTGCACCGCAAGCGCAGTGTAGAGCACATTGAGCTTGAAATAAGCGCCGCCGCATTGTGCGAGTGCCAGCCAATACGGTTTCCCCGCGAACGCGGCCGGCAGCGTCACCATCGTATCGCGTTTATCGATCGAAACGGCCGCCGCCGGTCGTTCGGTTTCTTTGGGCTCGCGTTCGCGCCGATGGTGGCGCGTCTGTGCATTCACACTGACCGCAACCAGCGCGGCAACAAGGCTGAGAACAAGTTTGGCGGCCGTTGTTCTTCTCATCTTAGGGCGTTTTAGCCTGAGCTTTACCGCGGTCCACTATAGACCGGTTCAGAACCTCTCGACCCAAGGCCGCAACTCGACCTCCCAGGCCCAGGCGCTTCGCGACTGCCGCAACAAATCCAAATAGGTCTGCGCGATAGCGTCCGGATCGAGCAGGCTGTCAGGCTTGTCCGATGGGACAGGCCGCATTTGGCTGCGAATGCCGCCGTCAATCACGACATGACCGACGTGTATGCCTTGCGGCGATAATTCGCGCGCCATGCTTTGCGCCAACGCTCGCAGAGCAAATTTTCCCATCGCGAAGGGCGCCGACTGGGCATACCCTTTCACGCTCGCCGAAGCGCCGGTAAACAAGATTGCGCCATGGCCGCGCGGCAGCATGCGCTTAACTGCTTCCTGGGCAACTAGAAACGCGCCATAGGCGGTGACCGCGATCGATTTTTCGACTTCGGCCGGATCGAGCGTGACGAACGGTCCGCGGGTCCGATAACTGGCGTTGTAGACGACGACCTCCGGCGCGCCGAACCGTTCGTCGAGCTGCGCGAATAGCTTGGCCACTTGGCTGCGGTCGGTGGCGTCGCAGGCAAGCGCCATCGCACCGGTTTCTTTGGCGAGATCGGCGAGATTGCCGGCCCGCCGGGCGGCGAGCGCAACCTTCATGCCTGCTTTGTTGAAGAGGCGCGCCAGTGAGGCGGACACTCCCGAACCGACACCCACGATCAACGCTGTCCGATACCCATGCTCCGTCATGATTTCCTCTTGATTGCCGCCGCCGATCTCCCCACCTGCCAAACCGGGATTAGAACGCCATGCAGCGGTTGCTGATTGGACTTGGGCTCGCGATGGTGCTCGCGGGGATCGCGTGGCCGCTATTGTCACGCATCGGGCTCGGCCGCCTGCCCGGCGACATCATGATCCAGCGCGGCAGCACAAGCTTTTATTTCCCTCTCGTGACCTGCATCGTCATCAGCATCGTGCTCAGCGCCCTGATGTGGCTACTTAACCGCTGATAGTCAATCGATCACGGCGACGGCGTTGATTTCCACCAGGCAGCGCGGATCCGTGGCAAGGCGCACGACCTGAACCGTGGTCGTTGCCGGCTTAGCGTCGCGAAAATATTCGCCCCAGACTCGGTTGAGCGCGTCTTGATCGCTCAGATCGGTGACGAAGCGGTCGGCCGTGACCACGTCGGCGAAGATGGCGCCCACCGCCTCAAGCCCGCGTTTGAGATTTTCCAACGCCGCCCTCGCCTGCCCAGCCATGTCGCGCGGCATGGCGTCGAACTCCTCCGGCCGGTGCGGATGATGATGATAAACCGGCGCCGCGGTGACGCCGGCGAGATAGACCGTCGTTCCGCCCTTCACCTTGATCGCCGGCGCATAGGGCATCCACAGATCCGGCGCATCCGGCCAATGCACGTGCTCGATGGTTTTGGGCATAAGGCGCGGCTCCATCAACTGCTTGGGTGGAGTGTATAGGCAGCTGTGGCGGGCGTCATGTCCGCAGGCGGTCCGAATAGGCGCGTGACACAGATCGGTGGGCAGGGACGCCAACCGAGTGCGGATTCCATGCGAGTCACATCCGAAATACCCCGAACTTGGTCTCCGGGATCGGGGCATTCAGCGTCGCGGAAAAAGACAAGGCGAGGACGCGACGGGTCTCGGCAGGCGTGATAATGCCGTCGTCCCAGAGTCGCGCCGTGGCGTAATAGGGATTACCTTCGGCGTCGTATTGATCGCGGATCGGCTGCTTGAACTCTTCTTCCTCGACCTCTGACCACTTCTTGCCTTCGGCCTCGATATTGTCGCGGCGCACGGTCGCGAGCACCGAGGCCGCTTGCTCGCCGCCCATCACGGAGATGCGCGCATTCGGCCAGGTGAACAGGAAGCGGGGGCCATAAGCGCGGCCGCACATGCCGTAATTGCCGGCGCCGTACGAGCCGCCGATGATGACCGTGATCTTCGGCACCTGGGCGCAGGCAACCGCCGTCACCATCTTGGCGCCGTCCTTGGCGATGCCGCCGGCCTCGTAATCGCGTCCGACCATGAAACCGGAAATATTTTGCAGGAACAGAAGCGGCAGGCGGCGCTGACAGCACAGTTCAATAAAATGCGCGGCCTTGAGCGCGCTTTCGGAAAATAGAATACCGTTGTTACCGAGTATGCCGACCGGAATGCCATGGATATGGGCAAAGCCGGTGACCAGCGTCGTGCCGTAGAGCGCTTTGAATTCGTCGAACTCGGAATCGTCGACTAGCCGGGCGATAACCTCGCGCACGTCGTATTGTTTCTTCAGATCCACCGGCACGATGCCGTCGAGCTCGGCGGCGTCGAATCGCGACTCGCTTGGCTTGCGCAAGGTCACATCGCGTGTTTTTCCACCGCTCAAAGTACCGACGATCTGGCGGCAGAGCGCCAATGCGTGGCGATCATTCTCCGCGAAGTAATCCGCAACGCCGGATTTTCTCGCATGTACGTCGGCGCCGCCCAGCTCTTCGGCGGTGACGACTTCGCCAGTCGCGGCTTTGACGAGCGGTGGCCCGGCGAGAAAAATCGTGCCCTGATTGCGCACAATGATGGTCTCGTCCGACATCGCCGGCACATAGGCCCCGCCCGCCGTGCATGATCCCATCACCACTGCAATCTGAGGAATGCCGGCCGCCGACATGGTCGCCTGGTTGTAGAAAATGCGGCCGAAATGGTCG